>RGEC01000017.1 GCA_009918425.1 Bacteroidota bacterium | reverse complement strand
AAAAACACAGCGCCTGCTTATGCCTACCTGGGACGCGGGCTCACCAGGTTAAAACTTGGAAAAGGTGAAGAAGCTTGTGCTGATTGGGAAAAAAGCTATAAACTGGGCGAAAAAGCCGCTAAAAAATACCTCGATACTTATTGTGACAAGAAAGAATGAACCTGTTATTTAATATCTCCAAAACTACACAAACATTGCTGGGTGCCACTTTTATCCTCGCAGTGTCTTGCAATTCCGCATCTTCTTCCGAAGCCTCTAAAAACAGCAAACCGAAACCCAATGATGGGTGTATTAGGGAAATTTGTACAGTGCGTAAAAGTGATGGGGAAAAGATTTGTTATTTTAAAGTCGGATGTATTCGTGTGGATGGCTGGGACACTCTGCCGGAGGTTCGTTTTTGGCGGAAAATTGTTGCGCTGAGTAAAGATAGCGTTTTGGCAAACATTGTCGAAAACAGAAGGCTTCTGGTTGTTTTGCCTAAAAAACTGATAGATAGTCTTGAGAAAAATAATCGGCTTGTACAACTGAAAGATGAATTACGCAATCGGTATAAATTGGATTCATCCTTTCATATTCGGTTTACTTCTGGGAAGAGCCATTTTTATAGGTTTGACAAAATAGGAGGTCTAATGGAACGGGGCATAAAATTGTTTGATAGTTTCGGCGTGGATCCTTTTTATGCTCAAAGTGTTTTGCTGATTGAGAGTCCTGGCTCAAACAAACAAAAGAGCATAGCCGGAGCCTATGGTAATTTTCAATTGATGCCTTTTGTTGCACGCAAATATGGATTAAGGGTGGATCGATATATGGATGAAAGAGAGAATTTTGATCGCAGCGCCTACGCAGCCGCTATGCTAATAAAGGAAATTTGTATTCCTTATGCCAGGAAATGGTGCGAAACGTATGGTTTTGAGGTAGATGAAAGCGCATTGTGGTTTAAGTTATTAGCCCTGCATAATTATAACGCCGGAGCAGGCACCGTGAGAGGAGCAATGGCCATATTGCCAAAGGATGCACAAGGGAACGATTTAATAAAAACACTATGGAAGACCAGTGTAGGGTATTTTAAAAGTGAAGCTCAAAACTATTCTCAACTGGCATTGGCCTGCTATTTGGAATTTGAGAAGCAGAATATGTTGCACACAGAAGAAACCCGGGTGTTGTATTCTAAGAACTAACGAAATATCTGACTTCGATAAATGCCCCATTTGCAAAGTCGGTAGGTGATGCTGACCCGCAAAACCCCAAGCCCGTATTTGGTGCTTCTGGCAAAATTTATAGAACTGGCCTCTTCGAAATATTTTGTGGGACAAGTTATTTCTCCTATCTCAAAGCCATTCATAAATATTTGGCCAATCATTTCGTTGTCAAATACAAAATCATCAGAATTGAGCTCATATTTAACGGTATTGAGCACCTCACCCGAGAATGCTCTGTAACCGGTGTGATACTCTGCAAGCTTCTGATTCATCAATAAATTTTGAAAAAAGGTTAGCATGCGGTTGGCTATATACTTATACATAGGCATGCCGCCTTTTAAGGCGCCTTTTCCCAGAATTCTGCTGCCAAACACAACCGGATAAACGCCTTCAGCGATGAGATAGGCCATGCTTCGAATAAGTTTAGGCGTGTATTGATAATCGGGATGCAGCATTACCACTACATCAGCTCCCAGTTGCCTTGCTGTATCATAACATGTTTTTTGGTTGCCGCCATATCCACGGTTGTTCTTGTGAACAACAACATGACCAATCCCCAGCTCCTGCGCTAGCTGCGAGGTATTGTCCTTGCTGGCATCATCTACCAAAATTACATCGTCTACTATGTCAAAGGGAATTTCACGGTAGGTTTTTTCTAGGGTTTTGCCTGCATTGTAGGCCGGCAGTACCACCACTATTTTTTTTCCGAGTATCACAATGCAAAAATCACATTCTTTTCCCAGATCATTGCCATGCTGAGAATGTGTACTATCTTTTATACATGTACAAAACAGATGTAAAGCACAATTATTAAAACAATGAATTACAATAAATTGAATTATGTATTTAGAATCTTTTTAAATTGTTATCAATGTGAACAATTTGTTTTAACCGCCTGAATACGCTTTCTATATTTGCACCGCGAATAACAGCGTTCAAATAAGCATGCAAAGACAAATGAGAACTTTGGCACTCGCAGCCGCACTCTCGCTTTCATTTTCACTGAAAGCGCAGTTTAAGGCCAGTGCCGAGGAAGGTAAAAAGCTCTATGAAGCGAACAACTGTGGCAGCTGTCACGCGTTAGACAAAAAAGTTGTGGGCCCTGCACTTCGGGGCGTTACCGAAAGAAGAAGCGAAGAGTGGCTCATAAAATGGGTTCGTAACAATGAAGCTTTCAGAAAAAGTGGCGATGCTGATGCCAATGCTCTTTTCAAGGAGTATGGCGGAGCAGCCATGAATATTTTTGAAAATCTTTCACCGGATCAGGTAAAACATATTCTTGAATACATCAAAACAGCTCCCAAGCCAGCCGCGAAAGTACCTACAGTTACTGCCGAAGGTGAAAAAACCGCTACTGACTCCAATACACAATATATATTACTGGCTCTGATAGGTGTCTTTATCATTGTGCTTATTATTCTGGGTAAAGTTCGCAATACACTTCGCAGACTTGCTGCCGAGCAGGATGGAACAGCTGCAGAGGAATCTAAAGGCTCCTTTATCAAAGGCCTGCTGCCTGAAAAGCTTGCGAAAATGAACCCCACCGTATTAACGGTATTTACGGTAGTGATTTTAGGGGGAATTGGTTTTGTATGGTCATATAAATTTGGTATTACCGAGGTTGGTGTTCAAAAGGGATATGCACCTACCCAGCCCATTGCCTTCAGTCATAAACTCCACGCAGGTGACATGAAGCTGGATTGTAAATATTGTCACATAGGTGTAGAAGAGAGCAAATCAGCTACAATTCCTTCTACCAATATTTGTATGAACTGCCACAAAGGTGTGCAGAAAGCATCTACCGCAGAAGGTGATGGAATTTCACCTGAAATTGCAAAAATTTATAAGGCATTGGATTACAATCCAGAGAAAAATGGTGCTGAGGCTTTTGGTTCCAACCCCAAACCAATTCGTTGGGTTCGCATTCATAACTTGCCCGATCACGCATACTTCAACCACAGCCAGCACGTAAAAGTTGCCGGTTTGGCTTGCCAAACTTGTCATGGCCCTGTTGAGAAAATGGAGGTTGTGCAACAGTGGAGTTCACTTCAAATGGGCTGGTGTATTGATTGTCACAGGAATGCCGGTATCGATGCAGCCAACAACAATTATTACGCGGCGCTGCACGAAAAGGCTGCTAAAGATTTGAAGGATAAAAATAACAAGAGTCAATATTTCGGACCTGACGGCAAGGTTAAAATTACGCCTGCCATGAACGGTGGTCTGGAATGTGCCAAGTGTCATTATTAATACATAGCAAAGAACTAACATGTCCAATAACATAAAGTACTGGAAAGGTGAGGAGGAACTGGTTAAAGATCCGGCGTTCCTTGCAGCAAGAAAAAACGAATTTCCCGATGCGCTTCCACTGGACGAAGTGTTGGGAGAAGAGGGTGTAGAATTAAACTCTAACCGTAGGGATTTTCTTAAATTCTTCGGTTTTAGTGTAACTGCGGTGGCTTTGGCAGCCTGCTACAAAACCAAGGTTAGACATGCTGTACCTTATCTGGTTAAGCCGGAAGATGTAACGCCAGGAGTAGCTTCTTACTATTCATCCACCTGCGGTGCATGTAGCACCGGCTGTGGAGTAGAGGTAAAGGTTCGTGAAGGCCGTCCTATAAAAGTGGATGGCAATCCACGCTCATCCATAAGCAAAGGTGGCTTGTGTGCCACTGGCCAGGCCAGTATTCTCTCTCTGTACGATACAGAAAGACTTGCCAATCCTTTGGTTAACGGCGCAGAATCCTCAGATTGGACTAAAATAGATCAGGCAATTACTGCCAAGTTAAAAGAAATTGATAAGTCCAAGGGAAGAATTGTAATACTTAGCCAAACCATTCATAGCCCATCTACATTAAAGGCAGTTGAAGATTTTAAAGCAAAATTCACTACGGCAGAGCATATTACTTATGATGCTATTTCTTACAGTGGAATCATTACGGCTAACAAGGAAGATTTTGGCAAAGCTGCAATTCCGTCATATAAATTTGAAAATGCGGAACTCATTGTCAGCTTTGGTGCAGATTTTCTGGGTTCATGGATCTCGCCGGTTGAATATACCAAAGGATATGTATCCAATCGCATACCTACAGCCGGTAAAATCATGAGTAAGCATATTCAGATTGAATCGAATCTGAGCATGACCGGAACAAATGCCGATGAGCGTTTTCCTATGAAAGCCTCAAAGGAAATTTTGCACCTAAGCACTTTATATAATTACATAGCTGATAAGGCAGGTTCAAAGCAGATGCCGGTTGCCAAAAAAGAAGAGCTACCCGGTGATAGTCTTAAAAGAATGGCAGACATGCTGTGGAATGCCAAAGGTAAATCGCTGGTAATTTCCGGTTCCAATGATACTGTAGCCCAAAAGCTGGTAAACGGAATCAACATGTTGCTTGAAAACTATGGCAAAACCATTGATATCAGCAACCAAAGCAATCAGTACAAAGGCGTTGATGCAGATACCGACAATCTTTTGAAAGATCTTTCTGCCGGAAAGGTTTCTGCAGTTATTTTCTATAATACCAATCCGGTTTATAACCACAATGCATCATGGGCAGAAGCTGTTAAAAAAGCATCACTTTCAGTAAGTTTTGCATCTACAAAAGACGAAACTGCAAGTGCTTGTCAGTACGTTTGTCCTGATAATCACTACCTCGAAAGTTGGGGAGATGCTGAACCCCGTGCCGGTGAGTTCCATTTTATGCAACCCACCATCAGCAATGTGTTCAATACACGTCAGGCTCAGCTGAGCTTGCTTGCATGGGCTGAATCCACTCCAAAAGCAGAAAATGATCCTTTTGCTTCTAAAGCGATTCTGTCACAGAAACTGAGTGCATCGCCTTATTATATTTATATTAAGTCAAACTGGGCTGGAAAACTGACCAGCAACGAGGCTTTCAATAAAGCTTTGCATGACGGGGTGTGGTCAGAGGCCTCTGAAATCAAGCCTGCTTCATACTCTGGTGATGTCGTTGCATTGGCTGATGCAGTAAGCCGTAGCAATAAAAACAGCGGTACTGATCTGATCCTGTATTCTCAGGTATATGTAAAAGATGGTGCGCACGGAAATAATCCCTGGTTACACGAATTGCCCGATCCCGTTAGCAAAGTAACCTGGGACAACTATGTTTCTTTGCCTAAATCTTTAGCACACAAGCTTAGCTTGCGGGAAGGTGATACAGTTAATGTTAAAGTAGGTAATATTACCCTGAGCAATGTTCCTGCTATGGTACAGCCCGGACAAGCCAATGAAACTGTTGGTTTGGCACTGGGATATGGCAGAACTGCAGCCGGTAAGGTAGGTGGCAGCAAAGAAAAGGGCTTTGATACCGTTGGTGTTTCAGCCTGGGCTTTGGCTACAACACAAAACGGCAGCAGGGGTTGGGTTGTAAGTGGCGTGGAAATCTCTAAAGGAGATGAAACATATGCGTTGGCTCAAACCCAAACTCACCATAGCATTGAGGGTCGAGACCTGGTTCGTGAAGCTTCTTACAGCGAATGGAAAAAGAATCCTAAAGCGGGCAACGATAAAGAAAAAACGCACGTTTACACCATTTGGGAAAAACGCGATTACCGCAAAGACGGTTCACCCAACCATCTGTGGGCTATGGCTATAGATCTTAATGCCTGCACAGGTTGTGGAAGCTGCGTTGTGAGTTGTTCAATTGAAAACAACGTTCCTGTGGTTGGTCGCGATGAAATTCGCCTGCGCCGCGAAATGACCTGGATTCGAATTGACCGCTACTACAGTTTTGCCAATACTTCCAAGGAAATTGAAGGTAAATATGTTACCCGTGAAAAGGAAATAGGTCAGATAGACAAGGCTGATAAAGGCGATTTTGCACACTGGGAAAACATCAAAGTGGTGCACCAGCCCATGATGTGTCAGCATTGTTCTCAGGCTCCTTGTGAAACTGTATGTCCGGTACTTGCGACCACGCACAGTACGGAAGGTTTGAACCAGATGACCTATAACCGTTGCATCGGTACCAAATATTGCGGAAACAACTGTCCTTACAAGGTTCGTCGTTTCAACTGGTTCCGCTACAATGACAACGATAAGTTTGATTTCCACTTCAACAATCCGCTGGGTAAAATGGTCATCAATCCTGATGTTACCGTGCGTACACGTGGTGTTATGGAGAAGTGCTCATTCTGTGTTCAAAGAATTCAGGAAGGTAAACTCAAAGCCAAGCGTGACGGCAAATCGCCAAGTGAGGTAAAGGTTGAAACCGCCTGTCAGCGTGCTTGTCCTGCAAACGCTATCGTGTTTGGTGATCTGCACAATCCAGACAGCGAAATCAGCAAACTATACAAAAATGAACGTGCTTTTGGCGTGCTCGAAGAAATTAACGTACAGAGCAGCGTGAAGTACATGACCAAAATTCGTAATACTGAAACCATTTAACAACCCCAAGCACCAACAAAATGATACATGATTCACTCATTAGGGAACGCCTGGTAACCGGAGGCAAAACCGCCTCGGATGTAACCCGTGATATAGCCAGGCCCATTTTGAATAAACCCTCTACCTCTTGGAAAGTGGGCTTCACCCTTTCGGTAATCTTTTTGGGTATTTTCGTATTGAGCCTTTTCTGGACCCTCTGGACTGGTATTGGTACATGGAATATCAATAAATCTGTGATGTGGGGCTGGGATATCACCAACTTCGTATTCTGGGTGGGTATCGGTCACGCAGGAACACTGATTTCTGCAATTCTGCTTCTTTTCAGACAGAAGTGGAGGATGAGTATTAACCGTTCTGCAGAAGCCATGACCATCTTTGCCGTAATCTGTGCAGCCATGTTCCCTGTGTTTCACATGGGGCGCGTATGGGTGGGTTATTGGGCTCTGCCTTTACCTAACGCTTTCGGTTCTCTGTGGGTGAATTTTAACTCGCCACTGCTGTGGGACGTATTTGCGATCTCAACATACTTTAGCGTATCTCTGCTCTTCTGGTATATTGGTTTGATTCCTGATATCGCAACCATTCGCGACAAGGTAAAGACCAAAGCTGCTCAGTACTGGTATCGTTTCTTCTCAATGGGATGGACCGGAAGCACGCGCACCTGGGCACGCTACGAATTGATTTCATTGATTCTGGCCGGTCTGAGCACACCGCTGGTATTGTCTGTACATACCATTGTATCAACAGACTTTGCTACTTCAGTTATACCCGGTTGGCACACTACCATATTCCCCCCATACTTCGTTGCCGGTGCGATTTTCTCCGGATTTGGTATGGTGGCGACGCTTCTGGTGGTTGCACGCAAAGTAATGAACTATGAGAATTACATTACCATTGGCCACCTCGAAGCCATGTGTAAAATCATCATGCTTACCGGTACTTTGGTAGGTATTGCTTACCTCACTGAATTCTTCATAGCTCAGTATTCAGGTGTTGAATATGAACAGTATGCATTTCTGAACCGTGCAAGCGGTCCTTACTGGTGGGCATACTGGAGTATGATGTTCTGTAACCTGGTTTCGCCGCAGGTGTTCTGGTTCAAGTGGGCTCGCACTACGCCGTGGTTCATTTTTATCATGAGTATCGTGGTGAATGTGGGTATGTGGTTTGAGCGTTTTGTAATTATTGTAACCTCACTGCACCGCGATTACCTGCCCAGTAGCTGGGTTATGTATGCAGGATCACTGACCGAAATCGGTCTGTTTTTGGGAACTTTCGGAATATTCTTTACATGTTTCTTCCTGTTTGCCAAATTCCTGCCGGTGATTAACATGTCTGAAATTAAAACCATTCTTCGCAACCGCGAATAATCAAATAGGAGACTACCATTCATGGGAATAATTGATAAAAACCTTAGCCTGCGCGACAGAAACAAAATGTTGTTGGGCATTTGGGAAGATGAAGACAAACTGGTAGAAGCCACCAGCGAACTGGTGCATGCCGGAGTGAAAATACAGGATGTGTATACACCCTATCCTGTTCACGGACTGGATAGAATTATGGGAGTTCGCCGCAGCTGGCTCTCTATAGTTGCCTTTTTGTGTGGCATGACAGGATTCAGCCTGGCTTTCTGGATGATTTATTATATGTATGTTCAGGACTGGCCCATAGACGTGGGAAATAAACCGGTTCGTTTCAGCCCCAGCTGGGTTCCCGTATTATTTGAAGCTACTGTATTGTGCACTGCCTTTGGTATGGCATTCTTCTTTTTCTTCAGGAACAGAATGATTTGGGGAATAAAACCCGAATTGCTGGATGAAAGACAAACTGATGACCGTATGGTAATTGCTGTTGAGACTGGTGAAGGGGTTGATGAAAAGAAAGTATTGAAAATCATGAAAGACCACGGTGCTGTGGAACTTCGTGAAAAAACAGGAGGGGTGCAAACTACCATTTAATTGAAATCATTCATGAAAAGCGTTTTGTATATAAGTGCCGGAATGATTGCCATTGTGGCAATTTCTACCGGGTGTGTGAGCCGTGGAAACAATACCGGCTGGGAATACGCTCCGGATATGGCTTATTCTAAAGGTTATGAACCCTACAATCAAGGAGATAGTAACGCTATCAATCCTTATGGTATGAGCATGCGCGAGCCCGTTTCAGGAACGGTAGCCATAGGAAAAGAAGCTACACATTACCCTTACGATAACAGTGCAGATGGTTATGAGGCTTCTAAAGCTTATTCTTATCCTTCAGATTTTGAAGATAAGAACGATCGTGGTAAATACCTGTTTGGTATTTATTGCACTCCTTGTCATGGCGTTAATGGCGGCAATGATGGTGAAGTTTTCAAAAGAGGATTAGGAAAACCGGCTTGGGCTAATTTTCAGGATAAATATATCAAAGAAATTCCAGTTGGACAGATTTACCACACTCTAACTTATGGTAAAAACAACATGGGAAGCCATGCTTATGCACTCAAACCTATGGATAGGTGGAGGGTTATCAGGTATGTGAAACAATTGAGTGGTGCCGGCGCAGAACCTGCTGCTGCCAAGGATAGCACCGCTGTAAAACCCAACAATTAATTTTAGAAAACTCAATGGGACACGGACATCATAAAATTGAGATTGCTCAGGAACAATTTACCGTTCCGGCAAAAGCCAAAAGATTTGCTATCGGACTTACTATTATTGGTCTCATACTTGCCGGTATTGGTATTGCTACCATAGATAAAAGTGGTACTCACGGCCATCAAACAGAAGCAACTAAACATGAGCACGCTGCAACTGCTGCAAAAGGTGGTGAAATTGCAGCAAATGAGCATGCCGCTGATTCACATGCTGAAACTGCCGAGCATCATGGCAATGTAGAAAATAAAAACTTTGGCCCAAGGGCTGAATTTCATGCACAAAGCAAACCCTGGACTACCCGTATTTGGTCTAACGTTTTGATTGTAGGTTACCTGTTGTTTATGGTATCACTGGCTGCGCTGTTTTTTGTGGCAGTGCAGTATATTGCCAATGCAGGCTGGAGTGCTGCAATCAAAAGAGTACCTGAGGCTATCTCTACTTTCTTTCCTGTAGGATTTGCATTGGCATTTATTGCCATTCTTGTAGCTAAAAACGATCTCTATCACTGGGTTCACTATGAACACCAGCACCTAACAAAAGGTCAGCCGGGTTTTGATGCCATTCTGGATGGTAAATCCTGGTTTTTGAATAGCAAAATGTTTCTCATTTTCCCGGTTGTTCTGGTAGCTATCTGGTGGCTGCTTGGTCGCAAACTCAGAAGCCTTTCTGTAGCTGAAGATTCAGCGCAGCCCGGTGATGTAACGTTCTTCAAAAAGAGCATACGCTACAGTGCAGGTTTTGCAGTAATCTATGGTTTTACCATCGCCGTGGTAGCCTGGTTATGGATGATGAGCATTGATGCCCATTGGTTTAGTACCATTTTTGGTGTTTATAATTTTGCTACTTCATGGGTTACTGCACTTACCATCATTTGTCTGTTTGTGTTGTATCTGAAATCGCAGGGTCATCTTAAGATTGTATCAGATGAGCATATCCATGACCTTGGAAAATTCATGTTTGCATTCTCAATTTTCTGGACATATATCTGGCTTAGCCAATATCTGCTGATATGGTATGCGCACATTCCTGAAGAGATGTCTTACTACCAGATTCGCTTTGAGGAATACAAATTCAATTTCTTACTGAATGTTGTATTGAATTTCATTTGTCCATTCCTTATCCTTATGATGAGAAATGCAAAAAGAAATCCGGTTGTGCTTACTGTTATTGGATGCATACTGATTTTTGGTCACTATCATGATGTATGGCTGATGGTTGTTCCGGGTGTTTATGGTCCCGGTCAGCAGATAGGTCTGCTTGAAATAGGAACACTGTTCACTTTTGGCGGTATCTTTATTTACTGGGTACTCAATGCCCTTACCAAGCGCGGCCTTGTACCTGTTAATCATCCGTATATTGAAGAGTCAGCCAACCACGATGTAGGTGTTTAATCCTTAAATGTTTTGAGCCCCGGATAACCTCCGGGGCTTTTTATTTTATGGTGTTTGTAAACTTCCTTCCGTTAAAATAAATTATTTTTGCACTCATGGACATTAGCAGTAAGTATGACCCGTCATTGATTGAAGATAAGTGGTATCAGTATTGGATGGAAAATCAATTTTTTCATTCAGTTCCCGATGAGCGCGAGTCATATTGCATTGTCATTCCACCACCCAACGTTACCGGAGTGCTTCACATGGGGCACATGCTCAATAATACTATTCAGGATGTGCTGATTCGCAGGGCGAGAATGCAGGGAAAAAATGCCTGTTGGGTTCCCGGTACTGACCATGCAAGTATTGCTACAGAAGCAAAGGTGGTGAAAATGCTTGCTGAAAAAGGGATTGCAAAAAAGGATTTAAGCCGCGACGAATTTCTGGAATATGCCTGGGAGTGGACCCATAAATATGGTGGAATTATCCTGGAACAGCTGAAAAAACTGGGTGCCAGCTGCGACTGGAATCGCACGCGTTTCACTATGGAGCCTTCATTGTACGATGCGGTTATTGATGTATTTATTGATTTATACAAAAAAGGATTGATTTACCGCGGCACCAAAATGGTAAACTGGGATCCGCAAGGGAAAACTACGTTAAGTGATGAAGAAGTGATTTTCAAAGAGGTTAATGACAATCTCTATTATGTGAAATATGTTTCAGCAGAAAATCCTGAAGAATTTATAAGCGTTGCAACTGCCAGGCCTGAAACTATTGCCGGGGATGTGGCAGTGTGCGTGCATCCCGATGATGAACGCTATAAAGCATGGATAGGCAAACAGGTCGCCGTTCCTCTCATAAATCGACTTGTGCCCGTTATAGCTGATGATTATATCGCAATGGATTTTGGAACGGGTGTTTTGAAAGTAACGCCTGCCCACGATATAAACGATTACAAAATAGGTGAGAAGTATAAACTTCCTGTATATGATACCCTAAATGAGGACGGAACGATTTCCGAAGCAGGAATTTTGTTTGTAGGTAAAGACCGTTTTGAGGCTCGAAAATTATGGATTAAGGATTTGGAACAAAATGGTCTGTTGCTTAAAACAGAAGCATATCGGCATAACGTAGGCTTTAGTGAAAGGACTGACGCTGTGGTGGAACCCCGTATAAGTACACAGTGGTTTATGGATATGCAGGCTTTTATGAAGAAGAATCCCAATGTCCTTTCATCGGTTATGAACGATGAAATATCCTTTCATCCGCCAAAGTTTAAAAACACCTACAATCACTGGATTTCAAACATCAAAGACTGGAATATCAGCAGGCAATTGTGGTGGGGGCATAGAATTCCTGCTTGGTATGCTCCTGACGGACAGTATGTGGTGGCCAAAAATGCCGACGGTGCTGTTGCTGAGTTTGCTAAAAACCATAAAACTGTTAATGCCGATACATTAAAGCAGGATGAGGATGTGCTGGATACATGGTTCAGCAGTTGGCTCTGGCCGATAAGTGTGTTTGACGGCTTCACCGAGTCGGGCAAAAAGGAACTTGATTATTATTATCCCACAAACGATCTTGTTACGGCGCCGGAAATTATCTTCTTTTGGGTAGCCAGAATGATAATGGCGGGTTATGAGTACGGTGGTGAAAAACCCTTTAAAAATGTTTACTTCACCGGTATTGTCCGCGATAAGCTGAGAAGAAAAATGAGTAAGAGCCTGGGTAATAGCCCGGATCCGCTTGATTTAATTTCTCAATACGGTGCCGATGGTGTACGCATGGGAATGCTTCTTTGTTCGCCGGCAGGAAACGATATTCTGTTTGATGAATCCCAGGTGGAACAGGGCCGGAATTTCTGTAACAAAATATGGAATGCATACAGGCTGATTTCGGGCTGGGAAACCGATGTAAATACAGCAGTGAGAGCCAATGAAACTCAGGTATTAGCATGGTTTGAGGCTAAAGCCGATTTTGCAGCCGGTGAAATGGACAAAGCCTTTGAGGAATTTAGGCTAAATGATGCACTGATGGCGATTTATAAACTGGTTTGGGATGATTTCTGCAGTGTTCTACTGGAGGCTATTAAACCTCAACATGGAGAAAAACTTCATCCGCAAACTTTACAGAGCGTAAAGCAACACTTTGATGTACTGCTGAAGTTGCTGCACCCGTTTATGCCATTTATTACGGAAGAGTTGCATCATGCCTTGCATGGCTCAAATCCTGATAAACCCTGTATTGTGGATGCTTATCCAAAATCCAAAGGTATGGCGTTGCCTTCCGAGTTGCCATTAACATTGGTAGCTGAAATTAGAAATGTGCGCAATAGCAAAGGCATATCGCCCAAAGAAAAGCTGGATGTGGTTTTAATGAGTAATGATATAGTATTTAATAACAATACTGCATTGATAGAAAAACTGGCCAATATTAATCTGAATATAAACGGCAGCAAACCTGAAACTGCAGTATCGGTAATGGCTGGGACTTCACAGGCATTTATTAAGCTAAATATTGCCGTAAACACAGAAGCCGAAAAGAAAAGACTGCAGGATGAGATAACCTACTTGCAGGGCTTCATGCGCAGTGTGGATGCAAAATTATCCAATGAAAAGTTTGTGGCCAATGCCAAACAGGATGTAGTGGACAGAGAAAGGCAGAAAAAGGCTGATGCCGAGCAAAAAATTTTAAGCCTGCAAACCCAGTTGCAATCTCTGTAAGGTTATTTTCTGGTTTTAATATGTTTTAGGTGATATTCACCCAGCATATTGCCCATCATTTTACCTTTTTCTATACCATCAATAAAGTGAATACCGCCATACAAGCGACTCATACAGGCCTCATTGGCAGCTTCGCGGAAGTTTTTAAAACTTCTGGCTCCAAGCCCGAACTCCATCTGAGTACTGTCAGTAAAAGCATATTCACCAAACATAGAAGTAAGCAGGGCAGCAGATGAAGAGCTAACGACACTGTGTGCACTGGGATATTCCGGAAATGGAGGCGTTTGTATGGCCGGAGTCCAGCTGCTATCAATAAGTTTTCTGATAACGGTTTCAGGTCTCACATACTCAGTTTTGTATTTGGTATCCCAGCAAATGATAAATGCATCATAAATCACTGCACTCAATCTTGCAATGCCTTCTGCAGATTTGAACAAATCATATTTTTGCTGTTTAGCAACATGGCTGAAGATGCTTAACCAATGACCCGGAGGAGAAATGCGTAGCACACCAATCGTTGCATGCCCATAGTGAATGGAAGAGTTTGGGTTGTCATCCCAGTATTTTGCTATATTCAAAAAAGAGCTGTCCTGGTTTTTACTCTGATCGTAAACCTGTTTGGTGATTTTGTAAAAGCGACTGTTTTTGTCTTTGCTAAAAGGTTCTGGGGCCGGTATACTAATATCGGAAGCTGAAGGTACAGCAGCAGTTCTTAATTTAAACCAGTTGGGCTCCAATGCATCACCAAATTCCGGCAGGGTAGGTTCCCATTTTCCATCTTCATGTTTAACCAGGTAAAAATCTGTTCCCCTGGTTTCGCGATAATGATCACCTTTAGACCATTTAACAATGGCAGCACCAACAGAATCACCATAGGCAACTGAATTTTCATAGGTAGAAGATGGCAGGTTTTTCTGATAATAATCCAGTTTTCTCATACGGAAATTGGCAATGCTATCTTCCTGAAAAACCAGTTTCTGACTCGTGAAAGTATGTGCACACAAAGCCACCAGGTCGAGGCAATAGCCTTGGCTTGTATCGGGTTTGGGTAAATTTTTAAGGTCTTTTAACTGTCCGGCCAGTGAAATAAAATCTTTTGAAAACGGAACCAGCGATTCATACGCTGCAACACCTGCATAGTAATAACGACGGCTGGCAACCGGTGGGGGAATACGGTCTACCACTACGGCATTTTGAATAGCTATATTACATTCCGTAAGTATATCGTGTTTAAGTATGACCTTGTCTGTTTTGGTTTTGCTACAGGCCGTGGCCAGAAATACCAATGATAAAAGTGCAATATTAAATTTCATAGCTAATACAAAGTTCGCAATTTATCAGGTATAATCAGCATAGAAATTAGAATATAGCATAAAAAAAGCGACCCGTATGGATCGCTTTAATCAATTGTATTTATAATTTTATTCCTGATCTTCCAGTATAATTCCTGATTCACCTTTAAAAGGAGAGGCAAGCAATACAACGGATTTAAGACGCTTGATGGTTTGCACCCTGCGATTGGATCTGGCTCTGATTTTGGCTTCTTTGCGCTTAAGTCTGGTAACTCCCATGGCTGTTTTTTTAGGATTGCAAATATACTACTTTATTTTGAATATTCAATATTCATCAGAGTTTATTGCCATAAACATCCAGAAACTGAACAGATTTAACCTGCTCATTCATCCACACGCCCGGCCTTGATGCTGATAAATAACCCCAACCCTGCGAAAGGTTTTCTACGCGTGTGCCGCCATTTTTCAAGAAAACCTTGGCTCTGGCTGCTTTTGCGGGTGATGCAATAAATTTCATGTTATTTTTGCTTAGTCTAAAAGCTTTTGCCACACTATTGTTCTGTGTAGCAACCAAACAAAGCGATTTCCCCGGAAAATCCATCCAGACTAGAGATTTAGCATCGCCATCCACAATAAAACCATTGTCTATACCATGGCTGAAAGTGAAGTTTTTGCCACCGTTATTGAATAACACAAAACCCGACATAGCATCATCTCTTCCATATTCTACCCTGGGTGCGTAGTTATTGCCAATTCCAATAATATCCATAAATCCATTTCCATCTACGTCTGCAGCGGCTATGCCACAAATTGGCCCTGACTGGGCCAGACGGGGAAGGGGTTCTATTCCAAAGCTTCCACCATTATTTCTCAGCAGCAGGCTGTTGAACTGAGAAGCCCTCATGTTGTTTTTCTTCAGGTTATCCTCACCAAAAACTTCCTGTGCCGTTTTACCTGCAAATGAAGCATAGGTTGTAAATCTTTTCTTCATAAACAAGGGATATGCAGCACCCATATCATCCAGTTCGTGCACAGGATATTCTTTACGGTCTTTGCTGTAGGTGAGCCAAAAATCGACATTTCCGCTCTGATCCAGGTCTGACCAGTAAATTTTTATGTTGTTTTCATCTGTTGCCTGGAAAAACGAGTTCATACCTTTATTGCCGGCAATAATATCAAGATCCTCGTCATTATCAATATCTACAGCCATCAAAGAGTTGTACCACCCCGGAATACCTACAGTGCCTGCTTCTCCGGTCTGGTTTACGAGTTTGCTGCCATTATTGGCCAGAAAGGCTACCGGCATCCACTCACCTGAAACAACAAGGTCCATTTTGTTGTCGTTGTTATAATCACAGAAAATAGCAGCGCAGACCATGCCCGGCTGGTATAAATCCGGTGCGGCAAACTCAGTTACGTCTACATAAACCCCTTTATTATTCTGTAGTAGGTAGCTTCTCAATTTAACATCGGGGAAACTGCCCGGTTTCAGACGCCCACCAACAAATAAATCCAGATCTCCGTCACCATCAATGTCACCCGCGGCCACACATGCTCCACTGGCATTAAGATCAGGCAAAGCACCTGTTTTTTCAGAGAAATTCCCTTTCCCATCATTAAAGTACAATCTGTGTTTATAGGCAGGGTTTGGAAAACCATATTCACTGCCACCTGCCGACATGTATATATCGTTATCACCATCAGCATCAGCATCAAAAATCAAACAGCCCAATACATCTACATTGTTCATGGATTTCCAGGGCTGAGATGGGGCAGGGCTTAGTTTTCCATCTTTGGTTTGAAGGTAAAGCATAGAACCGTTGCTTTCTCTTGCATTGCTGATTAACAGATCTGTGAGACCGTCTCCATTTACATCACCCGTAGCACTACCCGGACCCAGCATTGAATAACGGTGGGGAATAAGAGGCTCACGTTTGAAATCGGGATTATCACCTTCCTTATGGGTAAAGTTGAGCCCAATTTCACCGGTTATTTCCTCAAAAGTATAGGATTCCTTTATGCTATAATCCCATTTGCCTGATGCATTATTTTCATCAACTTCCAGAACCTGATTGGACTTTACATCATTCAAAACCTGAAACTCTCCATTGGGCCATATTATTGTGAGTTTTTTTAACAAGGGTTGCTCACCGAGACCAATATGAATAATCGGTTCTGTTGCACTTTGGTAGCCTCTGGACTGCTGCATTTCTATGATTTGCTGACCGGAGTCCGTCTCTGATATTAATTTGCAGCCAATACCCCAGCGGTTATTCTTTTTGCCACCTTTACACTTAATCCTGAGATAATTCTTATCGCTGCCAATATTCTTGTAAACGTGCGCAACATCACCTTGATTGCAGATTATCAGATCAAGTTTACCATCACCATTCAAATCGGCATACGTAGATCCGGAACTAAGCGTTGGTTCTTCAAGGCCCCACTGCTGGGTAACGTTGGAGAACGTATAATCCCCCATGTTTTTGTAAGCATAGTTTGTTAACTTCTCAAACGGCAATTTTTCCAGAATTTCCTTATGGTTGATGCTCGTACTGTAAGCCATTTTTTCAGCATCTGCTTCAGAAATATTCAGTTTAGAAGCAATTTCTTTTACCGTAGGCTCTCTCTTAAGTTCGCTTTTGAGTATGTTTATTGGCTTTTTAAGTTGTTGATCTTTTCGCTGTTGAAACAACATGAAATCCAGGTTGGTTACATCACGGTAATAGCCATTGGTTATAAACAAATCCTGATTTCCATCGTTGTCATAATCGGCAAAAAGCGGACTCCAGCTCCAGTCTGTTCTTGCAACACCGTTTAGGTATGCAAGATCAGCAAAATGACCTTTAAAGTTGGTTTGCAAATTGTTATGCATATATTGATAGCCGTATCCACTGCGAAGCGCTGTAGTAAAGAAATCGTATTTTTTGGGTCCGGCCAATAAACCAAATCTTCGCGGGTCTTCGGAAAGCATATCCACAGTAAACAAATCCATCCAGCCATCTTTATTATAATCGGCAGCGTCAGCGCCCATACTGTTTGCACTGCTGTGTTTAAAGTAAGTACTAAACTGGTTTTTAAAGCTGCCATCACCATTGTTGATGTAGTAATAATCAGGAACGTGGTAATCATTACAAACGTATAAATCAACAAAACCATCCTTATTGAAATCTGCAGCTGTGGCACTGAGGCAGTATCCCATAGCATTTACGCCGGCCTCTTCTGCAACATCGGTAAACTTCTTACCATCATTTCTGAAGAGATGTTGCTGGCTTTTTTCATCGCGATGCAGGGCAGGGGTAAACGGTGTAGCTATATCCGCAAAAAACCTGTCAGCATGGTTGCCTAAATACATGTCCAAATCACCATCATTGTCCATGTCAAAAAAAGTAGCACAGGTTGCATTGCCGGGATCATCAACACCCCATTCAGCAGCTTTTTCTGTGAAGGTGAGATTTCCATTATTTATGAAGAGCAGATTTCTTTTGCGCTCTTTGTTTTTATCAGGTCCACTACGACAGATATAGATATCCTGAAATCCGTCATTGTTAACATCAGCTAGACTTACACCGCTCATCCAGTAGGCTGTTTTTAAACCTGATTTTTCCGTGATATCCTCAAATTTGAAATCGCCCTTGTTGAGATACAATGCAGCCGGTTTTTCATTTCCGGTAAAAATCACTTCAGGCAAACCATCATTATTCAAGTCACCGGTAGCCACCCCATTTCCATTGAACAGATAATGATACGTAAACTGGTTGAGTGTGTCGTTTTCAGGTACTGTATTAACGAATGTAATCCCCGTTTCTTCAGGATTTGTTAATTCAAACAAGATTTCCTGTTCTTCATCGCCTTTATTGCATGAAACATTTAAAAACAATGAACTTGTTACCAGAAGCCCGGCACTAATGACTTTAAAGTAGCGCATACTGCAAACTTACTAAAAGAGGGGGATTATTCCGTTAAATATTGGAAGCAGATTTTGTGCCTCTTAGCATATGTTTTTTACCCGGTGGTCCTTGCAGTCTTTCTATCTGAAATCCTACTGATACAAGTGCTCTTTTTACTGCACCGGCGCTGCTGTAAGTTACCAATATTC
>RGEC01000160.1 GCA_009918425.1 Bacteroidota bacterium | reverse complement strand
ATTACTTGTTTTCACGGCCGCTATTTTGGGCAGTGGTGCGTTAATGGCACAGCAAAACATTCTTAATGAGGATGTTCAGCAGCAGTTAAATCGCACAGACAATCAATTACCCCACACGGTAAAAGGCAAAGGACTCTCCCGTAGAGATGCCGGAAACGGATGGTACATTGCTGTGGACGAAGCCCGTACAGCAGGTGAATCATACTTGTATTATGGCGATTTCCATATTTGGCCGGATTCATTGCCTATTTTGAGATACAGCACCCGCAATGATCATGCCTACATACATGGCGTAGGTGCAACGCTAGATCCCAAGGCAGACTATCTTACTACCCGTCTGTCTCAGTTTCAGAACTACACAGTAGATACTTTCTTCTTTGTTTATAAATATTACAACCCGGTTCCCAGCCAGACAGACTCGCTGATTGTTCAGGTTTATGATGATAGCGGTTTTGCAAAACTTCGCTGGCAATCAGGTGAAAACACCTATGCACCCGTGTTGAAAGGTTTGCGAAGCCCCAACGCTATCCGAGAGTATAAATATTTGCTGGATACGGGTTCCAATACACCTAATTTCTTCGTTGCGTCGTCAGCCTCATACACCGGACAGTTCGTTCAGGTTTTGAATCCTCCCGTAGCTGTACGTGATATGAATGCAGCGAACCGCACAGGTTTGTTTGGTTTTACTGCCTATATGAAGCCTAACTACAGCTACAGTATGGGTGATACTATGATTTATGGTCGCGACACAAGCCGTTCAACAGATCCCTTCAAGAAAATCAGTGTTTTCCAGCCCTACTGTGTACAGGCCCAAACAGGTCTTGAGGGTCAGTCGTTCTACAACTATGCCTTGATTAACTTCAGCAGTCAGCGATATTCTTCTCGTGCTACTGAATGGTTCTTGCCATATAACATTCCTTCGTCACAACGTATTTATCTGTACTCAGGTTTCCATATCAACTATTTTAACCTGGGTAACAAGCGTTTTGAAAACACAGGTGCCGATATCAGCAATGTGTATCCCAATCCTGCCGCTAAAAACAGCGATTTGATGGTTCAGGTGAAATTGAAGCAAGCATCAGATGTTGTGGTTGATATTTTCAATGCTCAGGGTCAGAAAGTGAAGACCATTGCCAAGCAGCATTTTGCTGCCGGTACTTCCAGCATTAGTTTTAACGTAGCTGAATTACCTGCCGGTTCTTATTTCGTAAGAATGTCAGGTTCATTTGGCGCTGTTAGCCAGGCAATGTTGCTGAAATAAGAAATTTATGACTTTTTAAAAGCCGTCCTTTAAAGACGGCTTTTTTTATGGTAGATTGCATAAAAAACAAGCATGCATTTTAACTTAGGTGGTTTTTCCCTCATATTATTTTCTTTGTTACCCGGATTTATCACTGCACAGCAATTAACAGGATTACAATTTTCAAACTTTAATGGTGTTCATGCCATATATTCAAATCCGGCCGGTATTGCTGATGCGCGTTTTAGAAAACACAGCAATATTCTAACTACAGCCGTAATGTTCGCCAATGACTATGCACGACTTGAGCTTCCATTTACATTCAAACAATGGGTATTTGGCGCCGTTCCGGAAGATTATAAAAATAATGACGGTAAAATTGATTGGCAGTCAAGCTGGATAAAGGAGAATCTAAATGGAAAGCCTAAAAATCTTTATATAGGTGTCGAAAATCGTGGGCCTGCATACATGAACAGGCTTGGGAAGAATGGGGCATTTGCTTTTGCGTCAAGGACAAGAGGATCTTTTCAATTAAATGGTGTCTCAGAGCCGTTGATTAAATTCGGTAAGTCGCTGATTGATAATCAAAATCAATTTGATCAGATTACAGATAGTCGTTTTACCATGAATTTCAATACTTATCAGGAATTTAGCTTTACGCTTGCACGTGTTCTTCTTAACAGAAAATCGCAATATGTAAAATTTGGCGGAACAGGTAAATACCTTATGGGTTTAGGTTCGGGTTACATTCAAAACAATGGTTTTGACATGAAAAGAACAGGAAGTTCAAGTTATTTGGTTAATCAGTCAGATTTATCCGTTGGATATACACAGAGTGCATTGTTTGACCGGTTTAACCGTGGAATTTATCAGTGGTCTGTTCCTTCAATATCTGATATCGTAGGAGGTGGAATTGGCTGGGACGCCGGTGTTATTTATGAATACAGACCGGATAGAGCGGATTTTTTAACTTCAAGCAACCGATATCTGTGGAAACTCAGCATATCTTTACTGGACATGGGATCAATAACCTATGGGAAAAACGGCAAAACATTTAAAATAGAAAATCAAACTCCGGTTATAGTGAATATTGACTCTGGTTTTGCTCAGGCTTTTGCCCAGGGTATAGATAGTGGTCTGAATTATGTAAGAACCTATGCAAAAGACAAAATGAATTACCAAGAAGGTTCGGGAGAAATTACAGCATCCATTCCTTCCACATTAAATGTTCAGTTTGACTGGAACGTAGTAAAGTGGCTATATGTGGGTGTTAACTGGTCGCAGGCTGTGGTTAGCAGAAGGGATATTGCAATGCGCCGGCCATCTTCACTTGTCGTTATTCCCCGAATTGAAAATAAATGGTTTGAGTGTTCCATGCCTTTGTGTCTGTATAATGATTATAAAAATATTGGAATGGGATGGTTTACACGCATTGGGCCTGTGTTTTTTGGTACAGATAATCTGTTGAAGTCCATAAAAAGTAATAGTTACAGCGGACTGGATTTCTACCTGGGTATTAGTACGGGTATAGGCAGCAGAAAAGCCAGAAAGAGCAATTAATCCTGAACAGTTCGCTGAATAACGGCACCCAGTGGATTTAAACGCTCCTCAATGCGTTCGTATCCACGGTCAATTTGTTCAATATTTCGGATTGTGCTATTGCCTTTGGCACTCATAGCAGCAATGAGTAGCGCTACACCGGCACGAATATCAGGAGAAGACATGGTAATGCCTTTCAACTGCGTTTTTCTGTCTAATCCTATAACTGTAGCACGGTGCGGGTCACAAAGAATAATTTGTGCGCCCATATCAATGAGATTATCTACAAAAAACAGTCGGCTTTCAAACATCTTTTGGTGAATCAGAACCGTGCCACGAGCCTGTGTGGCGGTAACAAGTGCTATGGAAATTAAATCCGGAGTGAATCCCGGCCATATCTGATCGGATATGGTGAGAATGCTACCATCTATGAAAGTGTCAATTTCATAATTTTTGTTTTCAGGGATGAAAATATCATCACCCTTTATTTCCATTTGTATGCCAAGCCGTTGAAACATACGGGGTATAATGCCCAGCATATCCAAACGACAATTTTTTAATGTGATTTCGCTTTGTGTGAGTGCTGCCATACCGATGAAGCTTCCTATTTCAATCATATCTGGCAAACAGCGGTGGGTACAACCTTTCAGTGAGTTCACGCCCTCGATAATGAGCATATTTGAACCCACTCCGGATATTTTGGCTCCCATGTTGTTCAGCATGGCGCAAAGTTGCTGCAGGTATGGCTCACAGGCTGCATTGTATATAGTTGTTGTGCCTTCTGCGAGAACGGCGGCCATTACAATATTGGCAGTTCCCGTAACTGAGGCTTCATCAAGCAGCATATAATTTCCTTTTAGTTTTTCAGCATGCACCTGATAGAAACTTTCCTGAGGTAAATATTCAAACTTTGCTCCCAATTGGGCAAAACCTTCAAAATGGACATCCAGACGACGTCTGCCAATTTTGTCACCCCCGGGGGAAGGAATATATCCTTTACCATACCTGGATAGCAATGGTCCCACAATCATAATACTGCCACGCAGTGCAGCACCTTGTTTTTTAAATTCGGCGGTTTTGAGATAATCGAGATCAACGTTATCTGCCTTGAAACTGTATTTACCTCGCTCGATTTTTTGGGTTTTAACACCCAGGCTATGTAATAACTCAATCAATTTGAGTACGTCACGTATCTCAGGTATGTTCTCAATAATAACTTCTTCAGGCGTGAGTAGAACGGCACACAATATTTGTAATGCTTCATTCTTAGCACCCTGAGGGATTAGCTCGCCTTTAAGTTTATGGCCACCTTCAATTTTAAAAACTTCCATATTAGTGCCTTCTGAATCCTCCGTTGTTTCTGTTGAATCTTCCTTTCTTTTGTCCGCCGCGCTTGAAAAATTTGCGGGGTTGGTTACCCTGGTTGAAGGGCGCGGGGCTATTATCTGGAGATACTACTATATCCTGACCTTCAGGTGAGAGCTTTCCCTTGGAAAGAATCTTTAAATGTTCTGCAATTACATCGTTGCTCAGGTTTTCATTATTCCAGCTTTTGCAGCTGTTGAACATGAATGAAGCAATTAAATTCACCAGATCTTGTTTTAACTCACCGTTCTCCATTTCTCCTACTTTGTCAACCATATTTTGCAGGTTTCGACCGTAAAACCTAAATTTAATTTTAGAGTCAAAATAGGGGATAGGGGCTGGTTTTCTTGCCTTGTCTTCACGGGTTGGAACAGGGAATGGACAATCAACATCCAGATTAAAATCGGCAATTTGATAAAGATGCCCCCATAGCTTTTCTCTATAGTTACTTTGTTGCCGAAGCTCCGGATTGAGTGTGGCCATAATATTTACTACACTGTTAGCCCATTTGGTTCTCTGGTCTTTATCTGCCAGGGATTTAATATGTTTAACGTACTCCTGAATTTGTCGGCCATATTCAGAAATATTGAGGTGTTCGCGTTGGGTGTTGTAATCTTCCTGAAGTGTTGTCATTCCTTTTTCACAAAAATAAAAGGCCTCCATCGGAAGCCTTTTTTATGATTAGCTTAATTATTAATACCAGTAAGGCTCTCTGTTTAGATTTTTTAGCTGAACCGACCATGATTTTCCTGTCGAGTCAACGCCTTTAAAGGCTATATTTTTTTCTTTTAGTTTGGTGATAGTCCAGAAGCGGGCGTCTTTTTGGAATTCAGTGCCATTACCGTTTCCGTCTGCGGCGTATATTG
>RGEC01000159.1 GCA_009918425.1 Bacteroidota bacterium | reverse complement strand
TTATTCAAAAAATTAATATGAAAAAGAATAGAATCATTCTGGCCGTCATGGTGTTAATGGGATTGAGCCATGTAGAAGCGCAACCGGCAGACTGGCCCAAAAATCCCATTATTTACGAGGTGAATTTACGACACCATACATCCGAAGGTACCCTTGCGGCATTTAAGCAGGAATTGCCCAAATTAAAGGGACTTGGGGTGAATATACTTTGGTTTATGCCGGTTCAGCCTATCGGAGAAAAGAAGCGAAAAGCAAAGGGAGATTTGTTTGTAGAAGACATCTCAGATGCAAATGAAAAAGCCCGATACCTGGGAAGTCCATACTCTATAAGCAATTACACCCAGGTAAATCCTTTTTTTGGCAGTATGGAGGAATTTAAAGCCCTGGTAAAGGAATGTCATGGCATGGGCATGAAAGTTATTCTGGACTGGGTGGGAAATCACACTGCCTGGGACCATCCCTGGATTTCGGCGCATCCTGACTGGTATACAAAAGATAAAAATGGCAATATCACCGATCCGCTGAATGAGGAAGGCAACAGCATGGGCTGGACGGATGTAGCAGATTTGAATTACGGCAGCTATGAAATGAGAAATGCCATGATTCAGGATATGAAATACTGGGTTCGGGAGTGTGATATTGACGGATTTAGATGCGATGTGGCCATGAGTGTGCCTGCAGATTTTTGGGATGCAGCCAGAAAAGAAATTGAAACGGTTAAGCCCGTTTTTATGTTGGCTGAATCAGAAGAGCATGATATGGCCCAGTTCAAGGGTGCTTTTAATGCTTACTATGGTTGGGAATTGCACCATATAATGAATCAGGTAGCCCAGGGCAAGCGCAATGCTTCGGCATTGGACTCAGTGATTACGCGAAAAATGGTCAAGTTCCCTCGCAACGTATACAGCATGAATTTTATTACAAACCATGACGAAAACAGCTGGAACGGGACCGAATTCGAACGCATGAAAGATGCCTGGAAAGCCATGGCAGTATTTGTTTATACCGCACCGGGGATTCCTTTACTTTACACGGGTCAGGAATTTGGCAACAACCGTCGTCTGCGTTTTTTTGAAAAAGATACAGTACAAAAACGCCATGATTTTAATTATTACGGATTTTATGCTGTGCTCGGAGATATAAGGAAATACCCGGGGCTAGGCACTGCAGAGGAATCCAATAATATCACCTTTATACCTCAGAAATCACCGAATCTGTTGGTGTTTACCCGCGGAAACAATGAGCACAAATACTGGATATGCCTGAACCTTTCCGGAACAAGGCATAAAAAGCGGGTTAAAGCCCCGAAGGGAACTTTGCTGCTCGGTAATCAGGGTAGAAAATTGGGACCTTGGGATTATAAAGTGGTATTATTGAACCGATAAGATATTTTATGCGAACAAAAAAGGCTGTCAACGACAGCCTTTTTTGTTCGCAAGTTTTTACCAACTCAGCATCCGCCCTGATTGAACTGATAAATCATTTTATCATCAATGGCGTCATCTGTATTAACCAGGTTGGGTTTTACAATCTGGTATTCAATGCGGTAGATTTTTTTACCGGCAGGTATAGCAAAGAATTTTTCAGGTATGATGCTGAACTGAAATATTCCTTTTGCGGTCTGCTTCATTTTCAGCTGAGGAAAATCGGCTACCTTTTTGGCATTGATGGCAATTTTATAGGCAACACCTGCAGAATCGTATGCAATAGGATAGACATACAATTCGAGGGCATTCTGCATGCTTACTTTTTCTTCAGCAGTGTTGTTGTAAATTACGCTGAAAACATCTGCGGTAGTGGTAATCATGGTATCTTTCTTCAATCCTTTTCCGATAGGCACAGTTTGGATTTTTACCACAGGACCGGAAGGTGGATCAACCGCAATGGTAAGGTCTTCGGTTTTTCTGTCGGGAGCGCCATACCCACCACCATCTTTGGGCTTCACCAGAAAGTGAAAGTCTTCTTTGTAGACTGTAGCAGCGTCACATTCAAAGAAAACGGTTGGTGTGAGCGTGTAGCTGTAAACACCCTCAGATTCTTTGGTCATTTTCAGCGCTTCATTGCTGCTTTTCCAGGCGGCAGAGCCTGTTCCATTGGCTAAAGGATGACCGGCAGGATGTTCTTTGGGTTTCCAAATCCAGAGATACATATCTTCGGTGAGCGCGATATCCACTATACCCCAATCATTCTTGGTTAATTTTAGGTTGACCATGATTTTACAGGGTTTGGCGGGATCAAACTCATCGGGTTTGTCCAGATACGCGGCTTGTCCGTATGCATTGGCCGAAATCAACCCAAGCAGGGCAGCGGCCAGATATTGAATCCAGTTCTTTTTCATTTTCTTACAAAGCTAAATTGATAGATGGTACTTGGAGTTCCGCCACCACAGTAGCGGGTAAGCTGTATGCGGAGTTTCTGATCTACGGTTCTTACGGTCTGCAGTAATTTCACGGTCTGAACACCTGCATCACCCGTCATTTCAATCTGGGTGGGAAAATCATTGTCATCAAATTTCCAGGTACCGCTGCTTCCCAAGAACAGGGGATTTGGCTGGTTAAACGCAAAGGTGAAATCTTTCGAATTAACATCCAGTTCAATGGGTGTTGCACCTTTAAATACGTCCGATACGTCAATTATCAAATCTTTGTTGGCGGGATCGTATTGTTTTACTTCATCCAGCACCCACACATCCTGAATACCTTCCAGTTTACTGGAAGCATCATACAGTTCGCGTGTTTTTTTCTTGCAGGCCTGCAAAGCAAAAACCAGCAAAAGGGCCACTGAGGCCGTTTTTAATATATTTTTCATTAGTTGCATCCTCCTTCGGGGTTAAAAATAAAGCCTGCCGTATTTTCATTTTGCGAAAACTGCAACAGCATACCGGGGCAGTTCCAATCGCTGTTTCTGATTTTGATGTTTTCGCCTTTGGCCCCTCTTCTGCGTAATTGTAAAGTCCAGTCTCCTTCAAATGCAAGCTCAAGGCGGCGCTGAAGGCGAATTGAATCTTTGAGTGCAGACATGCTGATGAGCGGATCAATAGCCACCCAGTTGGTATCATAGGCACGCTTCCTGATTTTATCAATATCTGCAATGGCTTTGGTTTTATCGCCACTGTTTTCAACAATGCATTCAGCCCTCATCAGCAAAAGATCTGAAAGGTGAAGTAAGGGAACATTGAAGAAATCTCTGTCAAATTTGTGACACAAATAAAATTCATTGGCTTTGCCTTTGTTTTTCACTTCGTAAAATTTGCTGCGCAAATCATGGCCCTGCATAGCAATGGCAGCGAATGCGGCTGAAGGCTTCAGTACGGGATTGGGGTTATTATCTGCCCGGTAGTTATTAATGAATGAACCTCCACGGTTGTCGCTGTTGCCGGTGCTGATAAGCTGGAAAATTACTTCTTCCGGTGCTCCTTTCACAAAACGTGAGAAAGAGTCTGAGAATGTATATGTACCGCTGTTGATGATTTCATCTGCCAAGGTCTGGGCACCGGTGAAATCGTTCATCATAAACAAGACCTTTGCTTTCAGCGCTTTGCCGGCGTCTATGTTGGCGTAGTTATTATTATTGGCAGGCAGGTCTGCGATGGCAGCATCAAGGTCGGTAAGGACCTGATTATAAACAGCACCCACACTGGCCCTCAATTCAATGGTTTTATCGGCTTTAAGACGAATGGGTACCCCGGGATGTGAATTGTCTGCGGTGTAGCCATAAGGTTGCGCCCACAATTTTACCAGTTCCCAATGGCACCACGCACGAAGAAAATGGCCTTCTGCCAAAATGCGCTTTTTGTTTTCGGGGGTCATGTCTGAAACCTCATCGATACGTTCGAATATGGTATTGATACGTAAAATGCAGTTGTAGAAATCCAGGTATTCTCGGTCGGCAGTTCTGAAAGAAAATGTACCGCGGTTCCAGATGGTGTAGTACAAACTACCCGCTGAATTTTGCGGTTGTGCCAGGTTTTCGCCCAGCAATTCATGGATGTTTTGCACAGAACCATTCATCAGATTTGCAAATTCATCGTAACAAGAATTTAGCAGTGCCTGAACATCGGCGGTAGTTTTGAGTGCGTCGGCTGCCAGGGTTAGATTTTCAGGTTTCAGATCCAGCATTTTTTTGCAAGAAACACCGAGGGCACTGATTCCTATAGCGGCCGCGATGGCGTATGTTTTGAATGTGTTTTTCATCAGAAAGTGAGGTTGAGGGTTAGGTTGTAAGACTTCTCCTGAGGTGCAGTCAGGTAGGTAATGTTTGAGCTCATGTTTCGGTCGGCAGGATTTTCGAAATCGCGTGCAATTTCAGGATCACCGCCTGTGTATTTGGTAAATGTGAGCAGGTTGGTACCGGTGAAGGTAATGCGGCTGGACTGTATGGTTTTACCAAACCATTTGGCCGGAATGCGATAGCCAATGGACAGATTGCGCAGGCGCAGGTAGCTGCCATCTTCCAGAAACAGCGTTGTGTTGTACTGATAGGGATCCGGCGGCAATCCATACTGATCTGTCTGCATGGAAAGTTTTGGGTATTTGGCCACATCGCCGGGCTGACGCCAATGATCGATATAATCGGTGGTCATGTTCCAGTCGGTAACAACACCATTCTGGCGCTTACCGCTTGAGTTGTAAATGTTGCCGCCGATTTTATATACGAACAGGCAACTGAGGTTCCAGTTTTTCCAGGTTATGTTGTTGGTTAAACCACCCACAGCTTTGGGAAGAACACTACCAACCGCTACGCGGTTTTTGTTGCTCCATGTAAAGGTTTCATTGCCGTCTTTATCCAGGTAAACGGGTCTTCCTGTAGCGGGATCAACGTGTGAAAAGCGAACCAGGTAATTGGTGCCGATAGGCTGGCCAACCACCACGCGGGTGTCGTTTGTTCCGCCGGAAACTGCATCCTGGGTGTATACCCCAATATTCAGTATTTCGTTGTAGTTTCTGGCAATGTTAAACTGGGTTGTCCAGGAGAAAAGTTTCTTAACAATGTTTCTTGAGGTGAATGAAAATTCAAGACCGGTATTCCGAACCGCTCCTACATTGTCATAATAGGATGAGAAGCCCAGTG
>RGEC01000158.1 GCA_009918425.1 Bacteroidota bacterium | reverse complement strand
TTCATAAACGAGTTTCCACTAATTCCTCACCGTAGCCACGATGACGGTAAAAAACTTGACCTTTCATTTTGCTATCGTAACGCTAAAACGGGCGATCCAACAAATGAATGTCCATCATTTATTGGTTACGGCATTTGCGAAGAGCCTCGTCCAAACGAAATAAATTGGCCTGAATCATGCGAGAAGGAAGGGTATTGGCAATATAGTTTCATGTCCAAAGTTATATCGCAAGACAACAAACAGGACTTCACATTTGACAGCGACAGAACAAGATCGTTAGTATACCTTTTTGCAACCCAGCCGACTATTGGTAAAATTTTTATTGAGCCTCATTTAAAAACACGTTTAAAATTAACTTCAGACAAAATCAGATTTCATGGATGCAAAGCTGTCAGACATGACGACCACGTACATGTTGAACTAAAATAACAGACCGTTAGGGAACAATATTACAGGGGTGTGCGATAGAAAGGGTTCCGTGCGACGAAGACATATAGGTACAAAGTGTATGTTAAGTTCTCACAATGATAGTGTAGTGGCAATAATCCTTCCTTCAGACAGCTACAAACCATCATAAAAGTTCCATCCTAGAATATTAAAATCCCCCTCCCACCTATTTTTCGTAACTTTGTGAGGCCATACCATGGAATTAACCCCACTCACAGCCATTGGGCCGGCAGACGGCCGATACCACAACGCTACCAAAGAACTGGCGGGCTATTTTTCTGAAAGCGGCCTCATCGCCTATCGAATACGGGTAGAAGTGGCCTACCTCATAGCTTTGGCAGAATTGCCCGTTCCCAATGTAGATTTTGCCGAACTGCTCACCCACGCGGATGCGCTGAGCCGATGGAGCCATCATATTCCTGAGGCAGCCATTCATAGGGTTAAGGAAATTGAAAAAACTACCAATCACGATGTCAAAGCCGTGGAATACGTGGTAAAAGAAAAGCTGGATGAAATGGGGCTTTCGGCATACCGCGAATGGGTGCACTTTGGCCTCACCAGCCAGGACATAAACAACACAGCCGTTCCCCTGAGTATCAAGGAGTCGCTGGAAAACTGCATACTGCCACAACTTCATGTAGCCATCAATAAACTGGCTGAGATGGCCGCCGCCTGGCAGCACATACCCATGCTTGCCAGAACCCACGGGCAACCCGCCTCTCCTACCCGCCTGGGCAAGGAAATCAAGGTTTTTGCGGAAAGACTGGAAAATCAGCTTGCCCTGTTAAGCAACATTCCCAATGCGGCCAAATTCGGTGGGGCCACCGGCAATTTCAATGCCCACCATGTAGCCTATCCCCAAATAGACTGGGTTGGTTTTGCCAACAGTTTTGTAAACAACAAGCTGGGATTAAACCGCAGTCAGACCACCACGCAAATTGAGCATTACGACCATTTGGCTGCACAGTGCGATACCTTCAAACGCATCAACAACATTCTTATTGACCTGTGCCGCGACATGTGGAACTACATCAGCATGGAGTATTTCAGGCAAAAGATTAAAGAAGGCGAAGTAGGCAGCAGCGCCATGCCCCACAAAGTCAATCCCATTGATTTTGAAAATGCGGAAGGCAACCTGGGTATCGCCAATGCCATTTTTGAACACCTGGCAGCCAAACTGCCCATCAGCCGCCTGCAGCGCGACCTCACGGACAGTACCGTGCTGCGCAACATCGGTGTACCTTTTGCCCACACGCTCATTGCGCTGAAAAGCCTGATGAAAGGGCTGGATAAACTGTTGCTGAATGAAACCGCCATTCAGAATGACCTCGAAAACAACTGGGCCGTCATTGCCGAGGCTATTCAAACCATTTTGCGCAGGGAAAACTACCCCAATCCCTACGAAGCCTTAAAAGAACTTACCCGCACCAATACCAAAATGAACCGGGATTCATTTGCCCTATTTATCGATACACTGGATGTCTCCGATTCCATAAAGCATGAGCTCAAATCCATATCTCCGTTCAATTACACGGGCATTAGCAGCAGTTCTCAGTAAGCTTTTGGCCTTTTTCTCTAGACCGTTGGTAAAAAAACGGCTCAGAATAACGGCTTATGCTATTGGTTCAGCCTTGCTGCTGGTGATGATACTATGGTTTTCCTTCCGAAACCAGATTTTGCAAATGGCCTGGGAAAAAGCCGTTGACAAAACCGGTAAAAAAGGCTACACGCTCACCTGTACTGATAAATCATTTTCGGGCATATTTACCGTGGGTTTTGACAGTCTGCATTTGCATCGTGCAGGCAGTACACTGTTTTTCGCCGAAAAACTTTCGGTTTCCGTAGATATATGGAAAAGCCTGTGGAATGGCCCAAGCATTGGAGGAATAAAATTAATAAACACTAGCATCACTGCAGTCAATAATGAAACGGGATGCAATTATTGCGGATTGATGGAAAAAAATGAGCGCGCAAAAAAGTCGAAAGACCCGCTAGTGCAACAGATTTTCAACCTGATAAAACGTGGATTGGCAAAAGTACCCGGCACCATACAAATGCAAAATGTTTCTGCCTCTTATCGCGACACCGGCAATGAAATTGAAATAATGGTAACCAATCTTAAATATGCAGGCAATGATCTGATCGGGTCTATCGGTATTAAAGAACAGGACAAAGCATACAGCTTTAAAATATCCGGGGAACTGGACAGAAGTGATATTACCGGATCTCTGGTCATAGAACCGGAGAAACAGGTTGGCAATGAACTCCCCTTCCTGAATAGACGATTTGGGTTGAGCACCGAATTCAGAAAAGCCGATTTCAGGCTGGAAAACTTTGAAATGTCGGGAGGAGTTTTAGAGATTAAAGCTCAAGGTTACGTTAATGGTATTTCCGTTAAGCACAAAAGAATATCTGATACCAATGTTGTAATTCAGGAATGTGCAGGTACGTTGGTTGCAAGACTCGGCAAAGACTTTATTGAAATAGACAGCAGCAGCAACCTGAAGCTCAATAAAATCAGCACCTTTCTGTATGCAAAGGCTGATTTAGGTAAACACAAGATGTATGACCTGAAATTCAGGGCAGAGAAAATAAAAGCCACTGACTTTTTCGCGTCCTTACCACAGGGCATGTTCCAAAATTTAATTGGGATAAAGGTTTCCGGAGAATTAGAATACCGGATGGCAGTTCATTTGGATGATAAAAAACCCTATGATTGTAAATTTTCAAGTGAGTTAAAACCCTATGATTTTAAAATCCTTGAGATGGGTGAAACCAACCTTAGGAAAATGAATGGAGAATTCAGGCATACTTTCTATGACCACGGTAAGGCTGTTCGCAGTTTTATAGTTGGACCGTCTAATTCCAGCTTCACACCTATCTCACAGATACCGGATATGATACAGAAGGCGGTAATGACAGGTGAAGACCCGGCATTTTTCAGTCACAATGGATTTTACGCTGAAGCCATCAGACAAAGCATTGCCCAGAATTATGTGCGTAAACGTTTTGCAAGAGGCGGAAGTACAATTTCAATGCAGCTGGTGAAAAATGTTTTCCTTAGCCGAAAGAAAACACTGGCAAGAAAAGCCGAGGAGATTCTGATTGTATGGCTGATAGAGGGGCAACGTTTAACCAGTAAATCCAGGATGCTGGAAGTTTACCTGAATATTATTGAATGGGGCCCCGGTGTGTTTGGCATTGGGGAAGCATCGCAATTTTATTTTGCCAAACCAACCTCAGCGCTTGAGCCATTGGAATGTGCATTTCTGGCCAGTATTGTTCCCAATCCCAAAAGCTATGCTTTTTTTGTAGACAGTGCGGGGTATGTATCACAGAAGAACTGGAATTTTGTGGCCATTCGCAACAATATGATTAAACGCGGAGATATTTCAGCGGCAGATTCCGGCAGTTTTAACGTTAAAATTACCGGTCCGGCAGCGCGGGGAATCAGGCGACCAAAACAGATTGACACTGTCTATAGAGAAGAAAATGAAGAACTGCTTGATTTAGGGCAATAAAAAAATCCCGCCGGGCGGGATTTTTCGTTAATGACAAATATTATGGTTTAGCGTCTGTCACCACCCTCAGGTCTTGGGCGGGCTTCGCTAACGGTAATTTCACGGTTGTTGAAAGAATAGCCGTTGAGGTTTTCAATCGCTTTTCTGGCTTCGTCATCGTTTGGCATTTCTACAAAACCAAAACCTTTGCTGCGGCCTGAAATACGATCCATAATAATTTTTGCCGAGGATACTTCCCCGATTTCTTCGAACAATGCCTTAAGATCGTTGTCTTTGGTTGCATAGCTCAGATTTCCAATGTACAGGTTCATAAATATCTATTTAAGTGACCAAAGGTGTGGTATAAATTTTAAAAAACCTAATATTTTTTCATTTTTTATGTAAAAATCGACCACAACGCGACAAAAACAGGTCTTAATGATGACAATTTTTCATGTTTCGGTGCCGGGATTTTCAAAAACCAGGACTTTTTGACCGAAAAAACATGCCTGCGGTAAATCATGGCTGACAACATTACTTTTTGATGAGAATGGAAAAGAATTTGCCTCTGGTTTGGTATGAATTTGCAAAACTTCACCATAAAAGCACAGGAGAGCATTTCCAGGGCTCAGCAACTGGTAATTGGTGCCGGTCAACAGCGCATTGAAAATGTGCACCTGCTAAAAGCCATTATTTCTGAAGATGGGGAAATGTGGCAATTTATTGCCGGCAAAACCGGCGTGAATGCAAAACGCATAGAGGAAGCAAACAACGCTGCATTATCTGCATTGCCCAAAGTTGAAGGCGGACAGGTTTATATTTCACAGGATACTACCAAAGCTGTTTCACTGGCAGAAAAAGCCATGGCCGAAATGGGCGATGAATACATTACCAACGAACACATATTGGTGGGCATGCTGGATTGCAAAGACACGGCTGCGAATATCTTGAAAGACGCAGGTTTGAAACGTAATGAACTGATGAAAGCCATCAAGGAACTGAGGGGTGGACAAAAAGTAAGCAGCGAAACCGCCGAGAATCAATTTAATGCACTGAAGAAATACGCCATAAACCTGAACGATATGGCCCGTACCGGCAAATTGGATCCCGTAATAGGCCGTGAC
>RGEC01000157.1 GCA_009918425.1 Bacteroidota bacterium | reverse complement strand
ACCTAAAAAACCCAAAAACATAGTACTGATGATTGGAGACGGAACCGGTCTTGTGCATTTATACGCGGCCTATACGGCCAAAGGCGGACATTTAAACATATACGATTATGCGAAAACTGTAGGATTAAGCATTACCGCATCCTTTAATGATTACATCACAGACAGTGGTGCAGGTGCTACCGCAATTTCAACCGGACAAAAAACAAAAAATGGGATGATTGGAATGGGCCTGACAGTATTTCACTCAAAACCATTGCAGAAGCGGCCAATGATAAAGGATTAAGTACCGGTGCTGTTGTTACCTGCGAATTGCCGCATGCCACACCGGCATCGTTTTATGCCCATCAGTCATCGAGGAAAATGTATAAGCAAATTGTTGCAGACATTACCCAAAATAACGCTGCGACCGTACTGGTGGGCGGCGGACTTCCCTATTTCGATACCATTTTGCTTAAAAAAGCAGGATACAGTATTTCTGTGGGAACCGAAGCCATGCTTAAAAATAAAGGCGGCAGGCAAATTTGCTTTACAGATACCCTTAAAGAGCCTCTGCCTGCACCTCAGCGCGGTCCTATGCTTTCAATGGGTTCCATGCATGCCATTTCTCATTTGTCCAAGAACAAGAAAGGTTTCTTTCTCATGATTGAAGGCAGCCAGATAGACTGGGGAGCGCACAACAATGACAGTGCACACACCATTGCCGAAGCCATAGATTTTGACAATGCCGCAGGCGAAGTGCTGAAATGGGCCCAAAAAGACAGAAACACGCTGGTTATCATTACTGCAGACCATGAATGCGGCGGACTAACATTGCATGGATACGACAAATCAAGCAGCAGACCGGTGATGCATTTTAGTTCTGGCCATCACACTGCAGAACCTGTGCCGGTATATGCCTTCGGGCCGGGTGCAGAAGCATTCAGCGGGGTTTATCAAAACACAGAGATTTACTATAAAATGATGAAATTGCTGGGATTGTAGTTCCGCAAATGAACTATTTTCGCTTCGTGAAATTCTGCATCATCATACCCGCGCGTTATGCGAGTACCCGTTTCCCGGGCAAACCGCTTGCGGATATAAGCGGAACGACCATGATTCGCCGGGTGTGGGAAGCTGCCTCTGCTTGTCTGGGTCATTCAGGAATAGCCGTAGCCACGGATGATGAGCGGATTGCCTCACATGTAAAGGTTTTTGGGACGGCCATCATGACGAGTGAGATGCACCCAAGTGGAACAGACCGTTGCATGGAAGCTTATGCTAAATCAGGCTTTGATGCCGATGTGATTGTGAATATTCAGGGCGATGAACCTTTTATCAGGCCCGAACAGATCTTAGCGCTGGTTTCTATGTTTGAAAAATCCGAAGTTCAGATTGCTACCCTCAAGAAAAAAATCAATGAATCGGCGGATGTGAACAATCCGAATGTGGTAAAGGTGGTAACAGATAAGAACGATAAGGCGCTGTATTTCAGTCGAAGCTGCATTCCCTACAACAGGGAAAACGACACTGAGCCTCAATATTACAGGCACATCGGTATGTATGCATACCGCACATCTGCATTAAAAGAAATTACGCTGTTGCCACCATCATCGCTGGAACTGACCGAAAAGCTGGAACAGCTGCGCTGGCTGGAAAACGGCTATCACGTTGCGGTGGCAGAAACGCAGTGGCAGAGCCCTGCGGTAGATACGCCGGAGGATCTGGAAAAAGCCAGGTTGTTTTTGGTTAAATAAATACCTGGCCCGAAGTCGGGAGACTATAATCATTAAGGAAAATAATTAATAATACTAAACCCGAAGTCGGGAGACTTCGGGTAGCAACCCAAAAGAAAGAACCACTGCGTTATTTTTTATTTTCCTTCAGTCAACCTTTGGCAAGCCATGTTGCCTTTGGGAAAATAAAAAACGCCCTTGAGGGGCGCTTTCTTTTGGGTTGAGGTCGGAACCGGATTCGAACCGGTGTAGAGGGTTTTGCAGACCCGTGCCTAGCCTCTCGGCCATCCGACCATTGGGGGTGCAAAGATAAGCAACATAGATTGATTGAGGGCAGTGAATTCAAAAAAAATCCCGCAGTTTGCGGGATTTACTTTTGGTTGCAATGATTAATTAAGCCCCAATCATGGCCTTGTAATCAGTAGCAGACATCAGTCCGTCCAATTCTGCGGCATTGCTGAGTTTTACCTTTACCATCCAGCCACTGCCGTAGGCATCACTGTTTACGCTTTCAGGAGCGTTGTCCAGGCCGGAGTTAACCTCCAGGATTTCTCCGCTGATGGGCATGTAAAGGTCGCTCACGGTTTTTACCGCTTCTACCGTTCCAAACACATCGTGCTGGCTCAGACTCTCGCCTTGGGTTGAAATGTCAACAAATACGATATCACCCAATTCAGACTGGGCAAAATCGGTAATGCCAACGGTGGCTACATCGCCTTCCACGCTGATCCACTCGTGATCTTTGGTGTACTTAAGATTTTCTGGAAAGTTCATATTCAGGTTGTTTCTTTTTTGGTTGTTTTTTTCTCCCAGATCATGCTGAGAAGGTTGCTTAATGTTACTTTTAAAGCCGTTCTGGGAACGATAAAGTCTAAAAATCCATGCTCCAGCAGGAACTCGGAACTCTGGAATCCTTTGGGTAGATCTCTGCCGATGGTTTCGCGAATTACACGCGGTCCGGCAAAACCAATCAGCGCCTCGGGTTCGGCAATATTAAAATCGCCCAGCATGGCAAAAGACGCGGTAACACCTCCTGTGGTGGGATTGGTCATCAAAGAGATGTAGGGAACACCTGCTTTGTGCAGCAAGGCCAGTTTTGCGCTGGTTTTGGCCATTTGCATCAGACTGAAGGCTGCTTCCATCATACGTGCTCCGCCGCTTTTGGAAATCATAAGAAAAGGAATTTTATGCTCCAGGGCATAGTCAATGCCCCTGGCTATCTTCTCTCCCACCACACTGCCCATACTACCGCCTATAAAGGCAAAATCCATACAGGAAATTACAATTTTCTGGTCGTTTATTTTTCCCGTGGCAGTGCGAACAGCATCATTGAGTCCTGTTTTTTTACGGGCAACTTTTATACGGTCTTTGTAAGGTGCAGTATCCGTAAATTCCAATGGATCACCGCTGCTTAGGTCTTTGGCTATTTCGGTAAACTTGCCCTTGTCGAAAAGTATCTCGAAATATTCATGCGAACCAATACGATCGTGATAATTACACTGCGGACAAACATAGTGATTGTTCATCCAGTCTTTGCTGGGCACGATTGCTTTGCAGCGACCACATTTTTCCCAAAGCCCATCGGGCGTGGCCTTTTTATCTTTGGTTTTGGTAAGGATACCCGATAATCTCCGCTGATACCACTTGGTACCTTCCGTTGAATAATCGTCCTCTTCGTACTCCATCATGCGGAAGCAATTTTACGCAAAATAATTAAGCAATGGTAATGCTGTTATCAAGATATACATCCTGAATAGTGTTCAACAGCGCAACACCTTCGCCCATAGGCTTCTGGAATGCTTTGCGACCACTGATAAGACCGGCACCACCGGCACGTTTGTTAATAACGGCTGTTATTACAGCTTCTGCCATATCACCTGCACCTTTGCTTTCTCCACCGCTGTTAATCAAACCCGCACGTCCCATGTAACAGTTGGCCACCTGATAACGGCACAAATCGATAGGATGGTCGGTGGTGAGTTCACTGTAAACCTTGCTGTGGGTTTTACCAAAATTAATGGCGGTATATCCACCGTTATTGGTAGGCAGTTTTTGTTTGATAATATCGGCCTGAATGGTTACTCCCAAGTGATTGGCCTGACCTGTAAGATCCGCTGCAGTATGATAATCAACACCATCTTTTTTGAAGCCATTATTGCGCAGGTAACACCACAAAATGGTGCTCATACCCAGCTCATGGGCCATTTCAAAAGCGGTGGAAACTTCCTGAATCTGACGGGCACTTTCTTCGCTGCCAAAATAAATGGTAGCGCCTACGGCTGTGGCACCCAAATTCCACGCTTCCTGTATGCTGCCGTACATAATCTGATCAAACTTGTTAGGATAGCTTAGAATTTCATTGTGGTTGATTTTTACAATGAAAGGAATTTTGTGTGCATACTTGCGTGAATTGGCAGCCAGCACGCCAAATGTTGATGCAACTGCATTGCAACCGCCTTCAATAGCCAGTTTGATGATGTTTTCGGGATCAAAATAAATAGGGTTTGGAGCAAATGAGGCTCCACCGCTGTGCTCTATACCCTGATCTACGGGCAGAATACTCATATATCCTGTGCCTGCAAGGCGTCCGGTGTTGTAAATATTTTGTATGCTGCGCAATACCTGAGGACTGCGGTTGGTTTGGGCGAACACCCTGTCAATAAAATCAGCACCGGGCAGATGCAGATGTTCTTTTGAAATCGTTTTGCAAGTGTGATTCAGCAGGTTATCGGATTCATTTCCGAGCAGCGAGATAATATTGGAATTGGCCATGTTAGATGCTTTTTACGGTATTTTTGTACAAATTCAAGGCAAAAATACGCAAAATGACAGAAGTAACCCCAATTTTAACCGCAAAGGATATGGAATCGGCCTTTGAAATTCGCCGTCAGGGTTAGAGCGATTTGCTGTGTTACAGTCTTACAGAGGGAAAGGCGTTGGTGCTGCATTGGTAGAAAACTGCCTGAAAAGACTGGAATCAGGCACACATGCATACATGCACGCCCAGGAGCACGCGCTGGAATTTTATGCAAAACACGGTTTTCAGCCTGTGGGTGAACGATTCTGGGAGTGCGAAATTCCCCACTTCAAAATGTGGAGAAACGTTTAATCGGTTTCACCGATTTGCTGACGCCACATGGCGTAATACAGGCCTTTGGAAGCTAGAAGTTCTTCATGGGTTCCCTGCTCTGTAATTAGCCCCTTTTCAAGCACATAAATACAATCTGCATGCATAATGGTGCTGAGGCGGTGGGCTATCATCACATTGATTCTGTCTTTCTGGCGGCTTATTTCGCGGATGGTCTGTGTGATTTCCTTTTCCGTCAAACTATCCAATGCGCTGGTAGCTTCATCAAAAACCATCACATCCGGATTTCTGAGCAATGCCCTGGCTATGGATATGCGCTGTTTCTCGCCGCCGGAA
>RGEC01000156.1 GCA_009918425.1 Bacteroidota bacterium | reverse complement strand
GAATTTTTGCAACTGATTGCAACAAATGGTCAAGATCACCTTTTCACGAATGCCAAGTCGCAAAAAAGTATAGTAATAACAGAAAATTCATTATATGATATGAATAGTAAAACTACCTTATTTGGACTAATATTACTATTGTTTTTCAATGGCTTTTTAACAGCACAAAACACCGTCAACAAAGTAAATATTGTGGGAGCCATGAAGAATGTTATGTGGAAAGGTGAACTCTATGGAAATATTAATCTGGATACCCTTCTTACAAACAAGAAACATGTATATGGAATGGGACCGGTTGAATATTTAACCGGAGAAATTTTGATTATTGATGGAAAATCATACAAATCAACCGTGGTTTCAGCTACGGAAATGAAAGTTGAGGAAACCTACAGCATTAAAGCTCCGTTTTTCGGCTATGCTAATATTCCTAAATGGACAAAGCAAAATTTACCTGACAGCATCCAAAACATGCAACAACTTCAAAATTATCTTAATCAAACTACCCAATCGGCCCGCAGACCTTTCATGTTCAAACTTTCAGGCACCGTTGAACAGGCAATCATACATATTGTGAATCTGCCTCAGGGTTCTAAGGTAAGTTCACCGGAAGAAGCGCACCACGGGAAACAGAAATACGAGATCAATGATGCACAATCCGATGTAATTGGTTTTTTCTCTACCGAACATCAAACAATCTTCACCCACCGCAATACCTATTTGCACATGCACTTAATAACAACTGACCGACAAAAAATGGGGCACCTGGATGAAGTGTTGTTTAAAAAAGGAACGATGAAATTGTATTTGCCTGCTGAATAAAAAACATACGTGAAAACATCAGTTAATCTGCTGCAATAGGAAGAAAAACAATTGCAGTCATATTTTTTGCCGCTAGCCACTGCTCTGCTTCCCGAAGTCTCCCGATTTCGGGTAACAATGACAAAACAAGCACCAAAATCATACTATTAACAATCCCCCATTCGCCCTATCTTTGCATCACTAAATCAGGGCATGAGCGATCCTATCAAGCACGAATGCGGTGTAGCCTTCATTCGGTTGCTAAAACCCCTCAGCTATTACCGCGAAAAATACGGAACATCCCTTTACGGCCTTAGACAGCTTCAGTTTCTGATGACCAAACAACTCAACCGAGGCCAGGATGGAGCGGGTATTGGTGTCGTCAAACTGGATCCTGACTATGGAGCACGATACCTGGCCCGCAAACGCAGCGCCAGCAAAACTGCCATTACTGATATTTTTGATGATGTTGCCGCTCAATATGCCCAGCTGAGTGCTGATACAAGAAAAGACGATGACTTACTAAAGCAACATTATCCCTATGCCGGAGAACTGCTTTTGGGACATTTGCGATACGGCACTTATGGAGGCAATAGCCTTGAAAACATCCACCCCTTTCTGCGTCAGAATAACTGGATGGCCCGCAACCTGATGCTGGCCGGGAATTACAATGTTACCAATGTAGATGAACTTTTCCAGACCCTCATTGATCTGGGACAGCAGCCCAAAGAAAAGAGCGATAATGTATTGATGCTGGAAAAAATCGGGCATTTTATTGATGAAGAAAACCAGCGTCTGTTCAGTATTTTCAAGAGCCAGGGTTTCGACAACCGCGAGATTACCGAAAAAATAAAAACGGAAATGAACCTGGTGAATATCCTGAAACGTTCCTTTAAGAATGTGGACGGAGGTTTCAATATGGTGGGGCTGCTGGGTCACGGTGATGCGTTTGTGATGCGCGATCCGGCCGGCATACGCCCCAGTTTCTGGTATGCCAACGATGAGGTGGTAGTGGCTGCTTCGGAGCGCAGTGCTATTCAAACGGTTTTCAATACTGCGCTGGAAGATATCCGAGAACTGGGACCCGGAAATGCTTTGATGGTGAGAAAGAATGGAGAATTTTCCGAGGTTAGCATCCTGGATCCTGTAGCCAAACGCAGTTGCTCTTTCGAACGTATTTACTTTGCCCGAGGAAACGATGCCGATATCTATGCCGAGCGCCGCGAGCTGGGCAGATTGCTCAGCCGCAACATCTGTGAGCGCATTGGGTATGATTTTGAGAACACCGTTTTCTCTTATGTTCCCAATACCGCTGCAACCGCTTATTACGGAATGATTGACGGCGTACACGAAATCATTCGCGAAAAACAGGCAGAAGCCATCTCAGCGATTGATTCAACCAAAGATGCAGGCGCACTGAAGCGCATCCTGGACTGGAAACCCCGCCGCGAAAAGATTCTGATTAAAGATGCCAAAATGCGCACTTTCATTACCAACGACAATGACCGTGAAGTAATGGTAGGCGGGGCATATGATGTTACCTACGGAACCATAAACCCCGGAACAGATACCCTGGTGATTATGGATGACAGTATTGTACGTGGAACAACCCTGAGAACCAGTATTTTGCGCATCCTGGACCGCCTGAAACCCAAAAAGATTATTCTGGTTTCTTCCTCACCGCAAATTCGTTACCCTGACTGTTATGGCATAGACATGAGCCGCCTGGGTGATTTTGCCGCATTTCAGGCAGCAGTGCATATTCTGAAAGACAGCGGCAGGGAAAACCTGCTGGATGAATTGTACCTGAGGGCAAAGTCCGAAATGGAAAAACCGGCAGAAGAACAGCGCAATATCATTCAGGATTTGTATGCAGGCATGACCGATGCGGAAATAAGCCTGAAAGTTGCCGAACTTGTGCGCCCTGCGGATTTAAACGCCGATCTGGAAATTGTATACCAAAGCGTGGACAATCTTCATAGGGCAACACCAAAGCACGAGGGAGACTGGTATTTCACGGGCAATTATCCCACGCCCGGTGGCACCAAAGTAGCCAACCGATCGTTTCTGTATTTCATGGAAGGCCGTAAAGAGCGGGCTTATTAATCGATCGATTACTTACCTAGCTTCATTCTCTTCCAGGTATCGGTTCTACCGAGTGCCTGAACACCAATGTAACCGCGGATATCGAGGGTGTTATTATCCTTCATTTTGATGACGCACTTGTATGTGCTGCCATTTTCGGGATCGTAAATGGTTCCATCGCTCCACTCATCGTTGTTTTTGTATGAGAAATCCTTCAAAATCCTGTATCCTTTCAACGGGACAGTTCGCATTTTCTCATCGGGATTGTTTTTATCCACCTTGGGCTTGCCGGTAGCAGGGTCTATAGGCTCTTTCAGCCAAACAATTTTACCGTAATATTTAGCCCCGATTTTTTCAATTTTTACACCTGCTTTTCCGCTGCCTGACTGCCACACACCCAACAGACGGTCACCGCTGGCAGGTGAAAAGGCCATTAACACACACATGAGGGCAGCGCCCAAAACAATGCTGATTTTTTTCATATGATTAATCTTTAAACGTAAATTCAAATGTAAGTTTAGCTTTCAGCTCAAATGGGTTCTCTCTGTCTTTTTTGGGTGTCAAATCGCATACCAGAAATTTTTCCTTGCTTTTAAAATGTTCAGAGAGATCCGCATCGCCTGCCGGCTGAGCATTAAAGGAATTTTCTTTTGACAGCGGGTTTTGAACGGCAATTTCTTTGGCCTTGCTGTCGCCGCCGGCCATCATATTCAGGGTGAGACTGCCGAAGTCGGTGAATCCGGATGAGTCTGTAGTGGTAAAAGAGGCAGAAGTCAGTTTTACAGCCTCAATATTGGCTTCAGTGGCATGATGTTGCTTCATAAAGGCTGTAAGTTCATCCGTAAGCTGATGTTGCAGAGATTCGGGTGATGCTTCAAAGAATGGTCCGTCACTTTTGAAGGTAATGTCTAAAGTAATGTTGTCTTTGGTTTGTTTGCCACAGGCACTGATCAGCAGCATTCCGGCAAAAAGATATAGGATTTTTTTCATTTTTATGGGCTTACTAGGTTAATAGAGAACATGATATAGGGTGCATTGCCTGCCTTGTTTTCCATGAGATAGGGCTGTGTACCAAAAGGTCCTCGGAAGAACTCTTTTTCATCCAGGTTGAATGCCGTATTGATGCGGTATCCGGCCTGGAGGCTCATCCATATAAAACCGGACAAGGATTTTTCATAGGTGAAGCGAAGCCTGGCTTCCCCACGGCGCAGTTCAGAGTCAGCTCGCGTGCCGATTGGGGAACGAAGAAAATACGTTTGACCTTCCAGCTCATATCCAAACAACAGCAGGTTTCTTGAGTTGAATGTTCTGCGAACGGCTGCCCTTGCGGGGAACAAAGCTTCTATGCCCCACTTGCGGTTTGGATAGGTGTAATTGTAGAACAGTATGGGCACATAATTGGCTTCACCCACACGATATGTTCTTGATAAACCCAGGCCCCACTGAAGGCGGTCGTGTGGACGTTTTCCGTAAATTACCGCTGCAGAAACACGCGTTTTATTGAAATAATCTCCTATATCAGCAAGACCGAAATTTCCGTTCACATCGCCCTGTGCCTGCATCAGAATGAATCTTTTGGCATCAAAAGGCACAAAAACAGTGGTAGCAAGGCCTGCACTGGTTAATCCCTGCTTCAGCGCGCCGATAAGGTAGTCCGTATTCCGAACTACCATTAGGGTTGGGTAATCTGTTCCCCTGTAGTTGTTTTGAAGATAATTACCCGCAACTGTCCAGGTAAGTCGGTTTTTGGAAATAACGGGAATATTGAAGCCCAGTCTCAATCCCTGACTGCCTTTCGTGAAAAGGGTACCTGTTGTATCAGAGGCAAACTTTGGGAAGGCAGGCATAATTTTCATGTTGATGTCATACGCACCCTGCACATCATATCCAATACTGATAAGTTTTTGAGGAGATAAATCAAAAATTTTGGTACTTGCCCAGGGTGCTGCGGCAGTCTCTTCTGGTACCAAATTGTCATACATGGAAAAATCCTCTGCCGCTCCGGCAGTATCTGTAGGCGTAATCAGGGTATCGGTCTGGGCAAACAGCGAAGTACCGAAGAATATGAAGGGTAATAAGGCCGCGTTTCTCATGAAAAAATGCAAATTGGGGCATTTTTATCAATAATCAAAGGGATAATGGATAAAAACCCTTGTAAATTATTACACAAAACTTCAGGAAAGGGCTTTTTTCAACATTCTTTCAATTCGGGCTTCCAGCGATTCGTTGCTCATTTGTTCGCGAAGTCGGTCTACCATAATAGGGAAACAGAATGGTGAAGGTTTTTTAAGTATGTTCATGGTTATTTTTTGTTGATTTACCCTGTTTAATGCTGCG
>RGEC01000155.1 GCA_009918425.1 Bacteroidota bacterium | reverse complement strand
ATTGGTTTATTGGTTTATTAGGTTAATGCAAATTACCAATAGACTAATATTCCAGTAAACCATTAAACCAATATACTAATAAACTAACCAAAAAAAACCTAAATATCCCACACCCTCGAGCGCCCTTCGTGTTGGTAGCGGCGGATGTTTAGCCAGAAGGCGGCAATGAGGTAAAAGATAACGGGTGAGCCTAGGGTTAGGCAGGAAGTGTAGATAAAATAAAGCCGGATCCTGCCGCTGGAGATGCCCAGCTTTTCGCCGATGGCCTCGCAAACACCAAATGCGCGCTTTTCAATGGTGTATTTTAACCAGCTCATTTCACAAAATTAGTGAATTTTTTAAGATCCCTTACTGCAGCTTAACTGTTATCTCTCCACTCATAGACCCATTGGGCCTGAATCATTTCCAGATGCCCTTCGGTACACTCTTCACGGGTTCCCTTGAAGTTGGGTATTTCCATAACCCATTCCAACAGCTCGGTAAATCGCACCCTGTATATTTTACTTTCATTGAAATCATCGCCGAAACGTTCATACAGCTTCATAGCAATATCTTCGTGATCGGGCCAGTGAATAGGGGGTTCAAACATGGTGTATTGGGTTAATTGTTCAAAGTTTTAAGTGTATGAGAAATTAATGTCCTATAATTCCGCTTTGATCAGGTATGACTACAACCATATCACCATCAGAATTGAGCTTGCATTGGCAAGCCAAACGCGAATTATAACGAGGGTTTCGGGCACGGTCTACATAGTCTTCTTCCCTATCACTCATCTCAGGCAATAGATCTTCACCGCTTTGAACATAAATATGACAGGTGCTGCAACCGCAAACACCGCCGCAATTATGGTTGAGCTGAATATCATTATCCAATGCCACTTCCAGCACTGTCTCACCGGCTTCGATGCTAACCGTGACAGGTGATTGTGTTTTATCTTCAAATTGAAACGTGATGTTTCCCATATCGCACGCAAAGTTAACACCTGAATCAGCCTAAAGTTTAAGCAAGCGGGAATTTTAATCGGAATTGACCCAGCGCGCGCGCGAAGACCTTCAAGGTCTAACGTAAAAACTTCAACAAAAACCCAAATACACAAATCTGCAAATCCTTGCCTATTTTTGCATCCTTATGCAATTTGAACTTACCGAAGAACATCTGGCTGTGCAGCAGGCAGCCCGCGATTTTGCACAAACCGAACTCCTGCCGGGGGTAATAGAAAGAGATGAGAACCAGAAATTTCCTGCCGAGCAGGTTAAAAAACTGGGCGAACTCGGTTTTATGGGTATGATGGTCGATCCAAAATATGGTGGTTCAGGTATGGACACCATAAGCTACGTGCTTGCTATGGAAGAAATTTCCAAAATTGATGCTTCATGTTCCGTGGTGATGAGTGTAAATAACAGCCTGGTGTGCTGGGGTCTGGAAACTTTTGGCTCTGAAGAACAAAAGCAGAAATATCTTGTTCCACTGGCCAAAGGAGAAATTATTGGTGCTTTTTTACTCAGCGAACCGGAAGCCGGCAGTGATGCCACCAGCCAGCGTACTACCGCTGAAGACAAAGGAGACCACTACCTTTTGAACGGCACTAAAAACTGGATTACCAACGGAAACAGTGCAAGTGTCTACCTCGTTATGGCACAAACCGATGTTTCTAAAGGTCATAAAGGTATAAATGCACTGATTGTAGAGAAAAACAGCCCCGGTGTAACCGTTGGTAAAAAAGAAGATAAACTTGGCATCCGTGGCAGCGATACCCATTCTATCATGTTTCAGGATGTGAAAGTACCCAAAGAAAATCGCATCGGCGAAGACGGCTTTGGTTTCAAATTTGCCATGAAAACCCTCACCGGAGGGCGTATCGGAATTGCTGCTCAGGCTTTGGGTATCGCCAGCGGTGCGTATGAGCTTGCCTTGAAATATTCGAAAGAACGTAAGGCATTCGGTACCGAAATCATGAACCACCAGGCAATCGCTTTCAAACTGGCAGATATGGCTACAGAAATTGAAGCCTCTCGTTTACTTTGCTTAAAGGCCGCGTGGTTGAAAGATCAGCACCAAGACTATGGCAGGGCCAGTTCTATGGCAAAATTATTTGCCAGTGAAACAGCCATGAAGACTACTGTGGAAGCTGTGCAAATTCACGGCGGATATGGCTATGTAAAAGAGTACCACGTGGAACGTCTTATGCGCGATGCCAAAATCACCCAGATATATGAAGGCACCAGCGAAGTTCAGCGTGTGGTTATCAGCCGAGATGTATTAAAAGATTAATTAAATCAAAACGCACGCATCCGCATAGCAGTCTTTGCCTAAATCATCATCGCAATAAAAAAAGGCCGTCTGAAGACGGCCTTTTTTTGAATCAATTTCTTTTGCTTACTGGAAGAGTTCCAGCGCAGTGAACAAATCTCCTGCACCGGGCGCATTTTTGTTGGCGTTTATCTCATCCTGAGGAACCAGGAAACGCTGGGGCAGTTCGGTTCCTTTGTTAGGAACCACACCTATCAGGTTTTTGGTTCTACGCAGGTCGCACCAGGGTTCTATCTGGCCATACAGAGAAACATACTTTTCCACCAAAATTTCCTTGGTGATTGCGTCATTCACGGTAGCACCGGGAACCATCTGGCCGGGACCAAAATCACCGGCAACATAGTCATCATACTGTCCACCAATGTTGGCAGCATTGTCTGAACGCACATTATTCAGATGGTCAATAGCCGCAGTAGCATCACCGCCTCTGATTGCACATTCAGCAAGAATGAGTTCATTCTCTACATAAGAAACAATCGGGAAATTGGATGTTGCGGCAAAAATTCCATCCCAGTTTGGATCCAGGGGAGTATAGCCGGCATCGGTGAAGTAATAGGCGAAACGGTCAGATTCGTCAGTCTTCGCATTGTTACGGAAGACAGCAGATGAATCCAGCAGTTTCTCCATGTGCGAACCACTGGCTGAGATGTAACCGGAACGGTTCCAATCCAGGAAGTCATAGTACAGGTTCCATGCACCGGGGGTAGCCTGGCTGTGGTTTGCAAGCAAATCCTTACCGGCAGCGATACCATTGGTAGCAGCGGCAGCCGCCTTTGTGTAATCCTTCATGCGCAGGTATGCACGCGCCTTGAGGGTGTTGGCCACCTGAGCCCAGTTGTGATTGCCCACATAGGCTCCGCTGTAGTTGGCATGGTTAGCGCCATATGCCAGAGCCGAATCCAGCAGGGCAATGGCAGCATTGTGCACATCCGACATTTTATCGAATTTGGGGCTGCTGATACCATCAACACAGGCTTCTGTGTTGGGAATATCACCCCAAAGTGCAGATGCCGTAAGCAACAAGTTGGCCTCAGTAATACAAGCCACAGCATTCAGCTGCTTGTTATTAGCTTTGGATGCTTTTGCACGGATAATGCGACACTGAGCAATACCTTCGGTGTAAATGTTACCCCAGGGAGTGTTAAAATCACCGGCGGTAAGCACGTAGTCGTTATACGACACAAACTGACGATCAAAACCTACATGCTGACCGGCAAAAATGCCTGCCAAACGTGCGGCTTCGCCCTCGTTAACGAGCACGTTGGCCAGCTGTGCACCCGACATCATCAGCACAGGATCAGAGTCGCTGAACTGGCCGGGATTTTCTTTATTGATTTCCTTGATGTCCTTTTTGCAGGATGTTAGACCTACTGTCAGGGCAACGGAAAAGATTAAAGCTATCTTTTTCATGTTATAATTCCTTGTAATTTTTTAGAGGTTAAACTTAATGTTGAACAGGTATGACTTGGTTCCGGGGTTGTTGAAGTAATCCAGACCACGGCCGTTAGAAACACCGGTAAGGTTGGTTTCGGGATCAACACCGTCAAACTTGGTCCACAGGGCAAGGTTTCTGCCGGTGAAGCCCACGGAAATTCCGCCGGGAACATGCACAGCATCAGACCAGGCCTTGGGAAGAGCATAAGACAGGCTAAGCTCACGGATACGGGTCCAAGAAGCGTCTTTGATGAACTGTTCTGCAACAGAACCAAAACCGCCACCCAGGCTGGTATACCAGTACTGGTTCAGCCAAACATTTCCTGCGCCGTAATCTTTCAGGCTACCACGAGCCGTGATGCTTCCATCGGCATTAACCACAGCAAGACCATTGGCACCTGCTGCTGCTGCTGAAGCCAGGGTAACACCGCGGTAATCTACGATGTTAGCGGCATCAGCGGCTGAAACAGTGAATTCAGAAGCTGACTCAGGTGTGATACCAAAGTTATTCAATACGCCATAAGTACCGGCCCACATTTGGTTGCCCTGGCAAGTTTCTACCAGCAGGTTGAAGTTCAGGTTTTTGTAGTTACCGTTCAGACCTACGCTACCTCTCCAATCTGGATTGGGATCACCAATAATACCTTCTTCAGAAGAGGCAGTTGGGAATCCGGAGGCATCCAGAATCAGTTTGCCTGATTCGTCTCTGGCCCATTTGCCACCCCACAGAGAACCCATTGCACTTCCTTCAACTGCGCGTGAAGAAGTTCCGGTGAAACCGGCAAGGAAAATAGGAGCTGCACCGCTGAGATTATCAACGGTATTGCGGTTGCGTCCCAAATTACCATATAGGTTCAGGTTAAAGTTGTCTGATTTAATTAGGTTAACGTTCAGGTCGATTTCAAGACCTTTGTTGGAAAGATCAGCGGCGTTTTTCCACTGGTTAGAGTAACCGGTTGAATTTGCCACAGCAATTGCCAGTACTGCACCTTCAATTTTATTCTGATAGTAGGTGAAGCCCAGTGAAACCTTGTTTTTGAAGAGTTTCACATCAGCACCCAGTTCAGTTTCAGTTTTGATTTCAGGCTTAATGTCGGGATTGCCCTGGGTAGAGCTTCTGTAGATAGAACCACCATAGAGAGAACCGTCCAGATAATCACCCCAGCCAGAAGAAGAGCCGGCAGCTACGAAATTGGTGTTCCAGATGTAGGCAGGAGGAGCTACACCCACACGACCTGTAGAAACACGCAATTTAGCATAGCTAAGCAGATCAGTGGGTTTCAGATCCTTAGTAAGTTCATACGCCAAGCTGGCGCTGGGAGAGAAGAAACGGCTGGCATAGGTTGAAGAAGCTTCAGAGGCACCTGTCAACTGAAGGAAGATTTTATCTTTTACATCAAAATCCAGAATACCATATACACGGTTACTCAAGAGCTCAGAGAACGAGTTGAATGGATCCTTATTTTCAGTAGTTGAGTTAATGAAAGCAAAGCGATCCTGGTCGCGGATAATAAACTGTGAAGCAGATCCACCGATATTGTA
>RGEC01000154.1 GCA_009918425.1 Bacteroidota bacterium | reverse complement strand
CTGGGAGCTTCCGGTGCTCGAATTCTGGTTACCCTTGTGCACGTATTGCATCAGCAAAACGCGCGCTGGGGCGGTGCAGGCATTTGTAATGGTGGCGGTGGTGCCAGTGCCATGGTAATTGAACGTTGCTGATAAACCGAATCACCGGCTCCCAATAAAACTGAGCTGCCAAACGTTTATTGAATTAAGATGCAGAGCCGATTTATCTTTTTGTGCGTGTTTTTTTACGGTCATTCACTTTTGGCCGGAAGAACGGACACTGGCGCCATCAGACAGCTGATTGAAGGTGAAAATCGCCTGAAGAATATCGCCCCAAAATTTATTGCCGCAAGAACAGACGAGGAAAGAACCGAAGCTGCATGGCAGGTTTACCGAACCCTGGATACACTTTTATCCCTGCCCGAAAGTTTCGATTATGGCTGGGACTCACTGAGAACAAGGACCATTTCTATTTTGGTTTCACCGGATAAAAAAGTGAAGCTCTACACATGGAACCTTATTCTTAATAACGGAAGTTTCAGACATTTCGGGTATTTACAGACACGCAAAAAAAAGAACATAGAAACCTATCCCCTACTGGATACCACCGCTGCCCAAAGCAAAGATATAGTGGATGAAGAACTGGATCCTGCTGCCTGGTTCGGGGCGCTTTATTATCGGTTAATCCCCTTCAAAAAAAATGGGAAAAAGATGTATTTACTATTCGGTTTTGACGGAAATACTGCAAACAGCAACAAGGCTGTTATGGAAGTGCTGTGGCTTTCCAAATCTGCTCCTGTTTTTGGCTATCCGGCTTTTCGGCAGAGTGATGGTGACCCCAGCGCGGAATGCAGAATCATCATGGAATGCCATAACGACGTAAAACTGTCGTTTTATTATGAAGAGGAAAAACAGATTGTGATTGCAGACAAACTTGTTCCGTCATTCCCTGAAGCAAAAGATGACCCTTACTATTATATTCCCAGTGGTGACTATGATATCTACAAAAGAAACCGCAAAGGCACCTGGGTTAGACGCGATCTGAAAGACTGGGATCTGGGACAGGGAGAAATGCGACCTTCGCCGATTCCCAGGCCTGTGCCACCTGCACCTGCTGATAAGTAATACTTTTTAAAGACAAACCGCTATGGTCTGCATCTTGGCGGCTGTTTCTTCCCATTCCAAATTGGCATTGCTAAAGGCATTTATACCCGCACCTGCATATAAAACAGCATCGGATCCTCTCCATTCACAACAACGCAGGTTTACCCATAAATGCGGCTTCCCATTGCGGTAAAACCCAATATATCCGGCAAATAAATTTCTGGATTGCTTTTCGTGCGCAGCAATTATAGACAATGCCTTTTCGCGGGGTAAACCTCCCACAGCGGGTGTTGGATGTAATTCAGCTATGAGTTGTTGAATTTGCGTATTAGCCAATGTAAATACATATTGCTTTACCAGATGCCTTAAAGTTCCCGCCCTTACGGCAGCAGCCTGTCCTGACTCCAGTATCCGGGCACCCATTTTCTCTAGCATTTGCTCAAGGAACTGCTGAGTTGCCGTGTTCTCCTCTCTTTCTTTCCCCGTCCAATCGGCATGCTCATCAAGCAAAGTTCCAGCCATAGATACCGTTTTCCAATCGGCCCCTTCAGGTTGAATCAAAATCTCAGGCGTAGCTCCCATCCAGATACCAAATTGTGGATGATAAACAATACTTACAAATGCGTCCTCATAACGTCTGCAAGCCGTTTTAAACGCATCAAACAGGGGTGCATCGGTCTCGCGAATGCTATGCCTTGCGGCAACTACCTTTTGAACATTCCCCACAGAAATTTCACTTTGAATGTGCCCAATGTACTCTTCCCACTCATTGCGGTTCATTACACTGATATCAGCGCTTCTGAGAGGTTTGTATGCATTTACCCAGCTGCATAGTAATTCAATATCTGTTACACGATTACCATGCACACTGTAGCATTGCGCTTCCTCATTCCATGGTCTGAACACAAAACCATCCTGCAATGTAAAATTGGAAATATCAGAATAAAGGAACTCTCCCTGAATACCTACAGGTTCTGCTCCGGGTTCTCGCCATATTGCAAAACCTATGCTCATTGTTTGGGCACCACCGCCAGGGTAATGGAACCCTTGCATATCCTGCCGCCTTTTTCGTTATATATGCTAACATCCCACACCTGCGAAGTTCTTCCAATATGAACCGGTTTGGCCTTACCCGTAACGGTCTCTCCTATAAATGCGGGTTTCACGTGGTTGCATGTCACCGATTGCCCAAATGCTACAAATTTTTCACGGTCAAGACAAAGGTTACCGGCCATGCTACCCAGGGTTTCAATTAATGACAGAGAGGCGCCACCATTCAACATACCCAGTGGCTGTATTGTTCGCTCGTCTACAGGCATTTCTGCACAAAGAAAATCCTGACCTATTTCTGTGAAAACAATACCCAAAGCGGTATTTAAGGTATTTTCACAGCGCGCGTTAAGCGCTGCCATGGTTATATTCGCAGGGTCAAAAAAAATGGAGTCCAATCTGCCACAAAATTCAGCCTCAGGCGCCACAAAAACAATTTATTTAATCCGGCATGGCCAAACCGACTTTAACAAACAAGGCATTGTTCAGGGTTGTGGAGTAGATACCGATTTAAATGAAACCGGCCACTGGCAGGCAAGACGTTTTTTTGAAACCTACCAACACATAGATTTTGATCCCGTATTTGTTAGCCGGCTAAAAAGAACCCACCAGACGGTTGCCCCATTTATCCGTCACAAAAACACATCCCATTTCATTGTTCCTGAATTGGATGAAATAAACTGGGGCATTATGGAGGGCGCTGTCCCCACTGAAGAAAGCCAGTCCGCATTTCATCGCATGGTTGCTGCATGGAGAACCGGCAACTTGCATACAGCTGTGGAAGGTGGTGAGACACCTGCAGAATTGTTTGAGCGTCAAAAACTAGGATTGCAGACCCTAGAAAAGCACATAACAGAAAAACCCGCACTGGTTTGTATGCATGGCAGAGCAATGCGCAGTTTTTTGTGTTTGCTAACCAACCACCCACTGCACCTGATGGACGATTTTGAGCACACAAACGTATGTTTGTATATTCTCGAAAAAAACAGCAGCGATACACACTACCGCATTATGCTTAATAATTGCAGTGCGCATCTGGGTTAGGATACCCTAATTTTGCATCCCGTGAGCCACGAAATCCAAATTAGTGTTATTGACCGCGAAGGGCTAGTACACCATTTGCTGGCACCAACAGATATGAACCTGAACATAATGGAGGTTTGCAAAATACATGAGTTACCCGTAAAAGGAGAATGCGGCGGCATGGCCATGTGCGCTACCTGCCAGGTCTACATAGAAAGCGACCACATACTTCCGGATCCCTCTGATGATGAACTGGCCATGCTTGATCAGGCATTTTTTGTAAAAAACAACAGTCGCCTGGGCTGTCAGATACACTTACACGAAGCGCTCGAAGGGTTACGAGTTCGTCTCGCGCCGGAAAGCTGATATTTTTTCAGTTTTTCTTGATACATCCAATATTTTTCTTTATTTTTGCAGTCCTTTTTTCGGAAAATGGCAAATCATAAATCTGCAATCAAACGCATCAGGGCTAATGAAGCCAAGCGGGATTTGAACCGCTACCAGCATAAATCTGCCCGTACTGTAGTAAAAGCAATCCGCAAAGCTGAAAACAAAGGCGAAGCACAAGGGTTGTTGTCTAAGGCTTTCAGCATGCTAGACAAGCTGGCCAAGAAAAACATTATACACAAAAACAAAGCCGGCAATCTCAAGAGCAGCTTGAAAAAGCACGTTGATTCACTTGCCTGATAAAAACTTTATTTTCTAAAAAGCCACCCACATGGGTGGCTTTTTTTATGACTTCTGCAGAAGTTTACGGCAGTTTGAACATAGCCATTTCTTCTCTGCAAAAAGCGTTTTAGCTGTTCCTTTGGCATCATTCATTAGGCAGGATGCATGCTTATCGCAATGAGGCAAACCCAGGTTATGCCCGATTTCGTGAAGGGTTACCAGCGTTAAAAATGTATCTCTTCTATTTGCAAACTGTTTTAGCCTATGGTCCGACACTATGCAGGCCTCACCGGGATTATATCCGAGTCCAAAAACACCCCAGTGTGGATATTTACCTTTCTGGGTATAGACATCATAGGTTGTTATACCCAAAATTCGATCGCAGTGGGTGGGTTTTTGTTTCTTAAGCCATTGAAGCATAGCAGAAGCATCATAGCGCTCTGTATTTTTCAGCAAACAACTTTCAGGCATTTGTTTTTTGGGAAGCACCAAAATCTTCATACCATAAAAAGAAGTTAACTCTCTTGATAATAAAAGGATCTGTCGGTTTTCAATTTGGCCCAGGGGTAAAATTGCAGTTACGGATGAATCATTTGGCTTTACCTTGGAGTTTGTGGGTTTGGTTTGATCAGAACCACATGACAGTAGTATAAAAAAAATGATCAAATAATAACAGCGTTTCATGATTACATAACGCTGGTTTTCACAACAATATTGTTATTCTCCGTGAACCAGTGTACCTACGGTTTCTCCTTTTAGCAGACGTGAAAAATTCCCGGGCTTGTTCATATCAAAAACAATGATGGGTTTTTTGTTTTCCTGGCAAAGTGTAATAGCCGTCATATCCATTACTTCAAGACCCAGGTCATAAACATCCTTGAAGGAAATTGTATCAAATTTCTTGGCATCAGCAACCTTTTCCGGATCTGCCGAGTAAATGCCATCTACCCGGGTACCTTTTATTACTACATCTGCTTCAATTTCCACAGCGCGGAGAGATGCTGCGGTATCCGTTGTGAAGTAGGGATTACCGGTACCGGCGCCAAATATTACAACCCTTCCCTTCTCCAGGTGCCTCATAGCTCTTCTGCGAATAAAGGGTTCAGAAATCTGTTCCATCTTGATGGCTGAGAGCAAACGGGTTACCAGCCCTGCCTTTTCAAACGCACCTTGTAATGCCATGGCATTAATCATGGTGGCCAGCATACCCATGTAATCGCCGGTTGCACGGTCTACTACTCCACCCTGGGCACCTTTTAGTCCGCGGAATATGTTCCCACCTCCAATAACAATGGCTATTTCTACGCCCATTTGTGCCGCCGTTTTAACTTCAGCGGCATATTGTTCGAGCATCTTGGGGTCAATTCCGTATTGCTGGTCGCCTTGCAGGCTTTCACCACTTAATTTCAGGAGTACGCGTTTGTATTTCATGATGGTTTTGATGGGTGCAAAAAAAATCCCCCAAATTTGGGGGA
>RGEC01000153.1 GCA_009918425.1 Bacteroidota bacterium | reverse complement strand
CGTTGAATAGTGACAGGTTGTCATAAAATTTGTCTACATAAAATTTGTAGCGTGTATACAACTCATCCTGAAATTCTTTAGGTACCTGTCGGATTTCACGCCACATTTTCATGAGCTCGCGCATCCTGTTGAGGCTGTTCGACTGTTCCTCGGCTTCTGTCAGCTCTCGGATATCATTCAGCACTGCCTGTTTTTTCTTCAGATTGGCAAGTTTCTCCTCTTCAGCGCGTTTACGTTCTTCTTCCCGACGCTCTTTGAATTTTTGGAGTATGGTATTTAATGCCTGTCTTGATTCATCAGGTGCCGGTTTGAAATCGCGTGCATCATGCCCGTCTTCCACCCAGGTTTTTATCTGTTCAGGTCTTTCTGCAAGAATCTTGGCATCAAGAGCATCCCTCAGTCTGTTCAGAGTCTCCTGGGCTTTGCGCACATCAGGACTGTATATTAGTTCTTCTGCTTTTTTAAGAATTTCTGATTTATCCAGTTCAGAATAATCTGTGTGGTCTTCATGGGCTTCTTCTGAATGGTCGATTAGTTGTTCAGCTACCGTAAGCTGTGCCTCATAGTTTTCCGCAGGTTGATTCTCGCCTTTTTTTACGGTCAACTGTTCATTTTCTTGCTGGTGTTCCAAGTCTATACAGGATTAATGATAAAATTATAAGTTAATGTGTTGTTTGCCTGCAATCATCCAGCAGGCAGTGAGTGCTGCTTCTGAGCCTTTGTTGCCGTGTTGGCCTCCTGCCCGTGCTTCTGCCTGCTCTTCAGTAAGTGTAGTAATTACACCGAAAACACAAGGTTTTTTATAGGTAAGCCCAACCTGTAAAATACCATCTGCAGCGGCCTGACAAACGAAGTCAAAATGGGGTGTATCTCCTTGAATTACGCATCCAAGGCAAATTACGGCATCGCAATTTTGGTCAAATAACATTTGGGCTCCGTGAGGTAACTCAAATGATCCAGGCACTTGCAGAACCTGTATCTGTTGTTGGTTCAAACCGTTTTCATGCAAAGTTTTCATTGCCCCATCCAACAATTTGCCGGTAATGTGTTTATTCCACTCAGCAACAACTACACCGATTTTTAAATTTTCCGGATGTAAGATGTAGGGAAATGGATCTTTAGAGAATGATGCAGTTGCCACAACGGCTTATGGATTGAAGTCGCCCTGAAGGGCCTTCACTTTGTAAATATATTTATCAATGTCAGTGGCTTCCTCTGATGTACTGTACTCGTTCTTGATTTTTTCATAACAAGAGAGCGCTTTTCCGTAGGATTCAGCTTGCTCGTAATGCATTCCGGCACTTTTCCAGTATTGTGCAGAAAAATCACTGATTGATTTTGAACCTGCTTCTGCATAGAGATCAGCCGCTTTTTCGAGTTTACCCAATTCTGCGTAACAGGATGCTTTTGCACTGAGAACTGCAGCACCCAGAAACTGATCTTTTGGGTTTGCCTTGTCAAGGTAGGAAATAGCCTGTTCAAACTTCCCGGTTTGAAGGTACGCTAATCCGGCCATCATAGCAGCTTCTTTGCCTTTATCTGTTAGAAAATATGAGTCAGCAATTTCCGGCGCTGTCATCATTTTCTTTCCTTTAATGCCTTTGAGAACTACGTTAAAAGAATCTTTATCGAAATAATGATGCAGTGGTGCAAGTTTAGCGGCTGCTTCAGATTCTCTGTGTGGGTGCCAGTAAAGGCTCCAGAATAAGGCGATGGAAACTACACCAAGTATAGTTCCGCCTGCAAGGGTGATTACTTTTTTATTGCCCTCGTAGTATCCTTTTGCTGAAAAGCTATTAAATGAGATTGCCATTTTGATTTAAAGGTGCGAAATTACTTAAAATTCATGGAAAGACAAGCATCATCAATCTGTTATGTAGGGATAATCGTCCTCAACATAAACATGTCTGAACAAGTCTGCTGGATCAGGGTAGGGTGAATTCTCAGAAAAAGTAACCGATTCATCCACCTCTGCCATTATGATTTCTTCCATCTTATCCAGTTCAGATTCAGTGGCATAACCCTTTTCAATTATGCTTGCCTTGGTGGTTTCAATAGGATCAATTTTTTTATAATCGGCAACTTCCTCTTTGCTTCTGTAAGTAGCAGGATCGCTCATGCTATGCCCCCTGTAACGGTAAGTTTTAATTTCGAGGAAAGTTGGTCCTTCACCATTGCGTGCTTTTTCAGAGGCTTCAAAAATCGCTTCGTGCACCGTTTCACATTTCATGCCGTCTACCTGATAGCTGGGCATGTCATAAGCTGCTCCTATTTTGTAAATATCAAGTACATTGGTGGTGCGCGCAACGCTCGTACCCATCGCGTATTCGTTGTTTTCGCAAATAAAGATAACGGGCAATTTCCAAAGCATGGCCATATTAAAGGTTTCATGCAAAGCGCCTTGACGTACAGCCCCATCTCCAAAGAAACACAGACAAACATTCCTGGTGCCATTGTATTGTTCCGCAAGTGCTATACCTGCTCCCAGCGGTATTTGTCCGCCAACGATTCCGTGTCCGCCCACAAAATTGTGTTCCTTGCTAAACATGTGCATGCTGCCGCCTTTTCCACCGCTGCAGCCTGTGGCTTTGCCATAAAGCTCTGCCATTACGGCGTTGGCCGAAACTCCTAAAGCCAGTGCATGCCCGTGATCTCTGTATGCCGTAATAAATTTGTCGTCTTTGGTAGTTGCTGTTACCATGCCGGCTACAATGGCTTCCTGACCAATATAAAGGTGACAGAATCCCTTTATTTTTTGCTGTCCATAAAGCTGAGCGGCCTTTTCTTCAAATCTGCGCACCAGCATCATGGTTTTGTACCACTGCAGGTATTGTTCTTTGGTGAAATTCATAGTTGAGGTCTGACCCATTTAGTGCTGCAAAGATAGCAATTCCCGTTCAATCTCTAGTCGTGCTTTTAACCCTTAACGTTATTCTGCTGAAGCGCGATTTTAATCAGTTCTGCAATGGGTTTGGGCTCGTTGTTTTTTTTTCTGTCTTCCATCAATTACAGTTTTTCTTCAATACTCTTAACTTTCTCTTTAATCATGCCCACTTCACGCTGAATCACGCGCAGTGCCGGCCCAATATCGTCCATATCCTGGCTTTTGGGTTCCATGAATTTTGGGTTGATGTAATTGACGAATTTCCAAACCTCCAGTACTTCTGAAATCTTCACAGGATAAGGCTCATAGGCGGTATTTGTGCTGCAGAGCAATAAAGAGCCGTCCTGATAAATATGGTTGTAAACTACTTTAAAAACGATGCCTTCATCCTGGGTGACAATAATATAGGGATTGCCGTTTTTTATGGTATTCCAGTCCTGTACATATTCTCCGGTAACCAGCGCACCATCCACCACCGGCGGCATACTGTCGCCACTAATCTGAAATGCCCTGTATTTGCGGTTTGCACTCAGAAAAGGCATATTGAAAGATGGTAGCACCCTTATAAATTCAGGGTCGGCAAAACCCGTGGTGTAGCCGGCTTTGGCTTTTAACGGTACAAGTTCCACATTCTCTTCGTTTTCTTCATTGACCGTAGTAGCCAATACCCTCAGTCGTGTTCCATTCAAGTCAAGGTCCATGCCCTTCTCCAGTTGACTTATCTGGCTTTCCGGCAGGGCCGACAAATCTACACGAACCAGTTTGTCCAGGTTAATCTGAAAAAACTCAGACAACTTCAGCAATAAATTTATACCGGGTTCAGCTACACCGTTTTCATAACTGTTGTAGGCAGATCGGGTGATGCTAAGCGATTTAGCTACTTCTTCCTGGCTGCGTTTGCGTCTTTTTCTCAGCAGTTTGATGTTTTCTTTAAGATATGTATTCATAATAATTGCATTTAATTCAGTTTAGAGATATGATTTGATAGGTTATTTTATTTTCGGTTTTTGCCTGTCTCAGAAAGCTGGCAATAATGGCGCGGGTTTCAGGTATGTCAGGTTTGGGTTCTATGCAGGCAACCATCTCTATTTCCGGTTGGTGTTCTTCGGTAAAGCCCCATCCGGCTACAGCGCCATTTTCAATCAATATAACGGCTTTTTCGCCGGTTTTACGCCCTTCGCCTTGCACCAATATCCTGTTTTTTTGTTCCTGTAGGCTCATCATAGCCTCTTCAACCCGTTGGTTGTGCGTGGCAATTGTTTCTTCAGAAGGGTTTTCACAGTAGCAGCCCGGAACATAGCACCGGCCCTGACTTCGGGCCAGAACCGGACAAATGTCGTGTTCATGCAACATTCTTCCCAGTGTTTGCTTAGCATCCCTGAATCGTGGGAAAGGGATGCCCGATAAACTGCCTTTACGGAATTTTTCGGTTTGCAGACGCAGATAACCGCTTTGTGTGGGAAAACGGTAAATGGCATATTTGTTCACCACATGTTTGCCGCTCACATTCCATTCAGGCCAGTGTTTATGAATAACATGAGCTTCCGTAAGGAGAGATAGCAGCTCATTGCCGCAAAGCTGGAAATCAATTTTGTGTATGCGTTCCAGCTGCAGTGCGGTTTTTCCTCTTTTTACATCAAAATGCTGTCGTACGCGTTTTTGAATGTTATTTGCCTTGCCGGTGTAAAGGATTTTGCCCTGTTGATCAATAAATAAGTACACGCCGGGATTGTCAGGCAGACGATTAATATCATCCTCGCTAAGTGCAGGTGGAACAGAAATCTTTCTTCGCGTGGACTTGGCCATTTTCAGTACTTCGGCATGTCCCAGTTGATTAATGCACTGATGAAACAGTTCGCCTGTGGCAAAAGCGTCCCCACCTGCCCGGTGACGGTTTTGTATCCCGATTCCCAGATTCCCGCAAATGTTACCGAGGCTGTAACTTCTTCTGCCGGGGAATGCTTTTCTGGCCAGCTTTACCGTACACAATTTTGGGGGATGGAACGAAAAACCGGCTTTTGAAAATTCTTGCTGAATGAAGCCAAGGTCAAAGTTTACGTTATGGGCCACAAAGATTTTATCGTGAAGCAGGTGATGCAACTGCGCAGCTACCTCGGCAAACACCGGTGCTTTATCGGTCATTTCCTGCGAGATGCCTGTAAGCGCTGTTATGTTGCGCGGAATGGAATAGCCCGGGTTTAACAGGGTTTCGTATACCTGCAATACTTTGCTGCCATCGGTAATGACTGCGCATATTTCGGTAATGCCCGCGTGAAGCGGGTTTCCGCCCGTGGTCTCTATATCAACAATCGCAAACAAAATCTGTTGTTAAAAAATGTATCAAGTTTTGGGCGGTTAAATTAACAATGAATTTTTATATTGTCAAGTTTATTGGTAAAAATCGGATAAAAAAAGCCGCATTTTGAAATCTGAAATACAGGAATTAGCTTTGTGCT
>RGEC01000152.1 GCA_009918425.1 Bacteroidota bacterium | reverse complement strand
TCTTTGTAGAAGCCCTTTTCTTTTTCATAGCCATTTTTATTGGGGCTACAAAATTGAATCCCGGGCAAAAGAATAATCATGACCTACATTGCAAGGCAGGTGCTTAAAATCAGTGTTGTTTTAAAATCAAAGACTACACAAACAGGTTTTTCAATTCCTGTGCATCTTCGGGTTTCATTTTTCCGGCCAGGATCAGCCGCACCTGACGCCTTCTCAAAGCTCCCTCAAATTTTTTCTGTTCTTCTTCCGTTTCGGGTTTAAGTTCAGGAACAGACGCCGGCTTATTGCGGCTGTCGAGTGCCACAAAAGTATAGTATGCCTCATTGCATCTGATTTTTTCACCTTTGGGAATGTTTTGAGCAAACACTTCGATGTACACTTCCATAGAAGTGTTGAATGCCCGTGTAACCCACGCCTGCAGTGTTACTACATCACCCAGGCGTATGCTTTCTTTAAAGGAAACACTATCAACCGAAGCGGTTACCACTATATTGTTGCTGTGTTTCTGTGCAGAAATGGCAGCACAAATATCCATCCAGTGCAGTAAACGCCCTCCCATGAGATTTCCCAGCGTATTGGTATCGTTGGGCAATACAATTTCATTCATAATGGTATAAGACTCCTGTGGTGTTTTGCTGTTTTTTTCTGTCATACGGACAAAGTTAGGTAGTTTATTTTGGTTAATAAAAAAAGGGACACCTTTGGATGTCCCTTTCAAATGATTGTTGTAATGAATTAGGCCTGCGCCTGAACTACAGACACTTTGCTGCGTCCTTCACGGGTTTTGCGGAACTGTACCACACCATCGGCCAATGCAAACAAGGTATGATCTTTACCAATACCCACATTTACATCGGGGTGATGTTTGGTGCCACGCTGGCGAACAATAATGTTGCCTGCCTTAACTACCTGCCCGCCGAAAATTTTAACTCCCAGACGTTTGCTGTGAGATTCGCGACCGTTTTTACTACTACCTACACCTTTTTTATGTGCCATGATGATTAATTTTCTTCAGTTGATGCGGCTTTTTCTGCCTTGGTTTTAATACTTGTGATTTTAATGCGGGTCAAATCCTGACGGTGACCGTTTCTAACGGTGTAACCTTTGCGGCGCTTCTTTTTGAATACTACCACTTTCTCACCACGTCCGTGTTTTTCTACAGTAGCGGAAACCACAGCTCCTTTGATGGTAGGCTCACCCACTTTGGCTTTTCCTTTGTCGCTGATCATCAGCACCTTATCAAAGGTAAGCTTTTCACCTTCATTGGCGGTGATGCGATTAACAATCAGGTATTTATTTTCTTCTACCCTGTACTGCCTTCCGGCTATTTCTACAATGGCGTACATAACTTAATTTTATAGTTTTCCCTCAAAAAGGGCTGCAAAGATAAGAAATAGTTATATCAAATGCAACATTGCTCAATTTATTTCAATGGTTAAAGTTACTGCGTATCTGGGCAATAATCCGCCCAAAACCTCGTTGAATTACTTAATGTTGTTTTCAAAAATAGTCATAAAGGGCATTATAGCACCTAATCTAATCACATAGTGTCAATAACTCTGCGTAAACACCCTTGCAACATAAAATTATCTTTGCCTAACACTGTATGCGAAAATTAACGTTAATAGCATTATCAGGCGTATCCCTGTTTACCCTGAAAGCACAGAAAAATTCGGGCTTCGATGACGGCACAACGGTATCTACCGGATTCAAGCCACGTCTTCTGTCGGCCAATAAGCTTCTTATAGACCCTACCGTCCCCAAAGCCGGTAAATATCCATTTGACATCAGCTACATGCCTCAGGAGTTTAAGTGGAATACCCGCAAGATTGCACGCATCATGCCCCCTGTTAAACATTTTGAGCCCGGACTGGACACAGTATACAATCCCAATTATGCCCGCATGGGGGGCGGTAATTACAGCCATAAACTCATGGAACTATTTGTTGGTAGCCGCGCAGCAGATAAATGGGCATATAACGCCTCATTCCAGCATTTAAGTGCCGATGCAGCAAATACAAATCAGGACTTTAGTACAAACCGTGCCTATTTGGGCGGATCCAGATTCTACAAAACAAGCAGTATGGATGTGCGGCTGAACTACACACGCGACATGAACAGGTTTTTTGCCAAAGACACCTTCTATGAAAAGGATGCTGCACTGGTTAAAAAAATAGGTCAGAATGTTGGCTTTAATATCCTTTATGATAAAAAGCGTGATGGCAGCAGACCCGGAATGGGTGCAGGTTTCATGTTTAATAATTTTTACAACAATCTAAACCAGAGCGAAACCGAATTTTCCGGTAAATTAGGTTGGGATGCATCCATTAAAAACGTGGGCACAACAGGCTGGGTAGAATTTACAAGCCTGCAGTTCAGACAAAACTTCTATACCCGACAGCAATATTTTATCGATGCCACACCCCGGTTAAGCATGAAAATAAAAGAAACAGGCGTAGACTTTACCGGAGGTTTAAACATGACCTGGGTTTTCACAGACTCGTCCTCTCCCTTGTTTTATCTTAACCCGGTAATTTTAGCTGAAAAGAAACTGGAAGGCCTTAAAATGAAAATGTACGGAGGCCTTGATGGAGGGCTCAGAAAAAACTCTATTCGCCGATATTTTGAAATGGTTCCGTTCACGTTTGACAGCATACAAATTACCAACTCTTATGATCAGCTTAGAGTATACGCAGGTTTGAAAGGCAGTATCACCAACAACTCACAGTTTATGGTGGAATTTGGCAATAACACTACTTCAAAAATGCCACTGGTAGTAACTAACAACGACAGTATTAACAGTCTTCAGATTGTATATGACAATATTAACAACCTGTATTTTGCAGCAGACATGCGTTTTTCTATTGGTGAAAAATTGAGGGTTGGAGCCAATTGTAAATTTAACAATTATACCACCAATGACCAATTGCAGGCATGGCACCTGCCAACTTTTACCTATGCTCTGTCCGCCCAATATTATTTCAATAAAAATATAACGGCGCAAACAGGCATGGATGGAATGAGCAGCAGGTATAACACAATACAATATACAGGCCAGCAATTAAAAATGAAGGGATTTACAGATATTCATCTACGGGTGGATTACAAGGTTAAAAACCTGGTAAGAATCTGGATTCAGGGAAGTAATCTGCTGAATCAGAAATACCAGCAATGGTATGGATATAATAATTTTGGACTAACTGTTATGGGCGGTATTTCTGCCGCATTTTGATTTATGGCCAAACGCTAGTAATTTTGTAGGAATGACGGACTTGCAAAGACTTGAGACTGCTGTAATAGAATTGCTTGAAGCGCATGAATGTGTTATCATCCCAAATTTCGGTGCATTTCTGTTGCGACTCTATCCCGCCTCAGCCAATCCATTCAGCGGCGAAATAAAACCTTCAGGTCAGACATTATTCTTCAACCCCGCCATCACTGCAGATGACGGCATTCTTCTTACTTACTGGCGTCAAAATTCCGGTTGCAATTATGCAACTGCACAAAAACATATTATTGACCTGGTTCAAAACATCACGGAAAAAGTTAAGTCCAACAGGAGTTTGGCACTCGGAAAACTGGGTAATTTTTATCTGCACAATGATGGCAAAATGTTATTCCTGCCCACTTCACCACTTAATTTAAGCAAAGAAGCATTTGGCCTTGCTCCTCTTAACTTCAAAGAATTGATTAACACAAATCCGGTAAGTTCTGTGTTTACGGAGGTGCAGAATCCCGCTACTACCGGTGAAAAGTTTACTGTTAAATCGGATGAAGAATTTGAGGAAGCAGAAATAGTAGACATCAGAACCGACCGCCCAAAAAACAAAGGCTTTATCTGGAAAGTAGCAGCTTCTGTCTGTCTTATCAGTTTATCTGCTGCAGCCATTTATTTTGGAAAGCAATTAAAAACCGGCACTAAACACAGTGTGCAGGTTGCCTCGCATATTCCTACTGCCCCGTCTGCTCCTGAAAAAACAGAGGAAGTTACTGAATCCAATAAAAAAGCAACTGTTTTCGTTTACCTAACAACAGCTGAAGAGATAAATAAGGGTATGGATCATGTAAAAACAGGTAAAGGCAATATTTTTATTTGCGGCGGCTCCTATATGAGTTTAAAATTGGCTGAAAATGAGTGTAATAGCTGGAAGAAAGCCGGTATTCCTGCAGTCATTGGACAAAAAAGAGGCAGTTCGCTTGTGAAAGTTGTACTTGGCCGTTTTGACAATGAAAAAACAGCGAGTAAATACCTCGAGGAAATGCCCATAAATCCAGGTTTCCATGCAGGTTTGCTAATTACTTACCTTCAATTTCAATAATTATGAGTTTTTACGTAGTTGAAGAAAAACTAGACAGTACACCGGTCGAAAAAGTCAAGAGTGCTGCCCTGTCATTATTGATTTCCGCAGTGTTGATTGGTTTACTTTGGTTTATGCATATCAGTATGCCGAATCCTCCGTTTGAAGTGAAGGAGGGCGTGCTTGAACTGGATATGGGGGTTGTGGATGGAGGCTTTGGAAATCCTAATGATGGAGGTCCCTCCCAGACACCACCTGCAAAAGGTGACAATGGTGGTGACGGTGGTGGAAACCCTGTCCAAAGTGGTGGTGAAGGTAAAGTTATTACCAACGATGGGGAAGACAATCTAAACTTACCGGCAATTGATCCCCCAAAAACAAGTGACCAGCTTGATCCCAATCTGGCCAAAAGGTTGCCATCCGGAAAAAGAAAAGGAGGCAGTCAGGAAGGAACACCCAATGGCTGGAAAGATGGTAAAGGCACTTCCGGCAGCGGAGGTGGAAATGATAATGGAGGTATTAAGGGAGATGGAGGCAACAACCCCGGAAACCGTGGTAAAGGTCTTGTAAGTGCCAGATTTACCAATTTTAAACTTTTATCTGATGTAGAGCAGGTAGATGCTCAGGGAACTGGAACCATTGTCTTTGAGGTTCGGGTAGATTGCTATGGAAATTTTAGAATTCTGGGCGGTGAAGCATCGGGTACAACCTATACAGGCGGTGATGCAAAAGCAGTATTCATGAGTGTTTTAAGCCAATCTACCTTCAAAAAAACCGGTGAAACATGTCCTGAAACCGGGAAGGTTTTTGTTAATATTACACGGCGGTAATTTATGCAATCCTATGAGGACACGCTGGAATTTCTATATTCCAGACTGCCGGTGTTTCAGCATATTGGTGCTGCTGCCTACAAAGCGAACCTAGACAATACCATTGCCCTGTGCGATACCTTGCAAAATCCGCAACACCATTTTAAAAGCATTCATGTGGGCGGCACCAACGGAAAGGGTTCTGTGAGTTCCATGCTGGCCGCCATTTTTATAAAGCACGG
>RGEC01000151.1 GCA_009918425.1 Bacteroidota bacterium | reverse complement strand
GATTTTTCAGAAGACAGGGATTTTCAACCCGCTAAAAAATAATTTTTCAATCCGGCAGCAAAAGCCTTTTTTAACTCATTGTTGGCCATAATAGATGGAATAGAAGAGGCATAAAACAACTGTACGTTTTCCATAGAAATTATCTGCTGCTTTTCGGCAATATTTTGTTGAAAAGGCCAATGGTCAGCGAATACTATAATTTTTCGACAAGTTTTAACTTTTTCGCTGAATTGTTCTTCTGAAAATTGAACTATATCAAAAATATCAGCCAATTCCATAGTGGGTACTTTACCGTCAAGTTGCGTAACCAAAAGCATTCTGCCCAGCAATTCGGCGATATCCGAAAATCCTGCTAAACGCGTTGTTTCCAAATCCATAAAAAAAGCGATAGGATTAGTAACTGAAGGGCTGTTATCCAATTCATGTCCGGTATTTTCATTCTGTTGAACCGAAATAACAAGCTTATCTCTTTCATCAATAAAAATTTGATCACCAAAAAGCATTTGCAGTTCCAGTGGATTTTCCACATACAGCCCTGTATTTTCGGATTGATGATTCATTTGAATTACTTTTGCCTTTGAAATGCCCCACAATATTACAATCCAAAAAACCGAAAAAAGCAGAATATCTGAAGTAGATTTCAACAATATCGGATTTGGTAAAGTATTCTCTGACCACATGTTTCTGACCGACTGGGACGGCCAAGAATGGACGAATCCGCGCATAGTACCTTATGCCAACTTATCACTCAGCCCGGCCACAAGTGCTATTCATTACGGCCAGGCCATTTTTGAAGGCATGAAAGCTTTCAGAAACGGGGATGCTGTTTTCTTGTTCAGACTTAGAGATAACTGGCGCAGGCTCAACATTTCAGCAGACAGAATGGTAATGCCTGAAGTTCCTGAATCCCTTTTCACGGAAGGATTAAAAACCCTGCTCAGTATTGACAAAATGTGGGTTCCGGGTAGTGAAGGAAGTGCCCTCTACATCAGGCCATTTATGTTTGCCACCGATGATTTCATTGGGGTAAAACCCTCCGAAAAATACTGTTTTTGCATTTTCACCTGTCCGGTTGGGCCTTACTACTCCAAGCCGCTGCGCATAAAAGTGGAAGAGAAATATAGTAGGGCTGCGCAGGGCGGGGTTGGCTTCACAAAGTGCGCCGGCAACTACGGAGCAGCCATGTACCCCACCAAGCTGGCTCAGTCAGAAGGTTTTGATCAGGTTTTATGGACCGACCCTTCAACGCATACCCTGGTAGAAGAAACAGGCACCACCAATTTTTTTGCCGTTACCGGCGATGGCGTGATTACGCCTAACCTTCATGAAACGATGCTCGCAGGCATTACCCGAGATAGTGTGATTCAGCTGTTGAAAAAAGAAAATATTCAGGTAGAAGAAAGACCACTAACCGTTTCTGAACTAAAATCGTTACACACCGAGGGAAATCTTAAAGAATTATTCATAAGCGGAACAGCTGCAACCCTTATAAACATAGAAGGTTTTTCCCACCAGGGAAATTATTTTGATGTTATGAAATCCGGGAACACTATCCTATCAGATATGGTCCGTTCCCAACTCGACGGTATCCGTCATGGTAACATTGCAGATTCTTTTGGATGGATTGAAAATATTTGATTGCTCAGGGTCTGAAAACAACACCCAGACCAAAGCCAAAGCCAAACCGATTAAAACTCTTCCATTGTGCACCGGGAATAGCCTGATACTGTACCATCGGTTCTGCTGAAATGGCCGTTTTGGGCGCCACCTGATAATACAGTCCTGCTCCCAAACGGGCATCCATTACAAACGTATTCTTTTTCAGCATATCCATAGATTGGATGGCATCGCGACTAAACATGGTGCCACTGCTTACAGTCATAATACCGGGCATGGCTGAAGCCGAGATGCGAACCAATTTTCTGCCAAAACCAAGCTGATAACGTATTGCCAAGGGAACCGATACTTTATTTAGCCTATAGGAAATATTCTGTGCTTTGGTAATTCTAATGGGTGCGACTGTTGTATCTATCTTCCACTCTGAGATTAAGGCTTTGCCGATTCCTACGCTTTCCATGTAGCCAAGTCCCGTACCAATATTAACCCCTCTCCCCATATCAAATAGCATTATACCCTGATACTGAGAGAATCGATGGTTACCCGCTACAGTTACATCCTGGCTTTCTCTAAAATTCTTGTAACCATTTCCGGCGGTAGTGACATTCAACTCAAAAATCGGATTGAACCTGGCTTTACGCGGCAGGTGAAAAGGTAGTGGTTCCGGCAATTCTACACCTTCTGTGGGCAACAGTTGAAAAATATAATCATCTGCAATACCGCGGCTTTTAATTTGTTTTATCCACGCAAGCACATCACGGATACTTTGTAATTCTTGGGCATTGCCTGAAACCAATTGCACTGAAGCTACAGCATCTGTGTTAGTCATTGCATCCGTGTTAAAAGCAACAGAACTGTTTGTATTTGAACCTGCAGAAATAGCTAAATCTGCGTTGTTTGATCTCCCACGATTATTTCCCGGTTGCGAGGCGGTTTTTATTACCCCGGAAGCAGATTTTTCCCGTACCAGTTTAAATTCAGGGGAAACGGGGGCTGAACCGCTTGCGGCGGTTGATTCTGATACAGACTGCGCTTCTACTGCAGACGCCTGATCTTTAGTGTCTTTAGAAAATCCAGATTCGGCATTTTCACTGTCGTATTTAACCACATTCAGGGGTTGAGTGGCTGACGATTTGAACAGGGATGCGGCCGTCAGTGATAGCAGAAGCAAAAGCACACTGCTCAGTGAAAACCAGAAAAATCCTCTGCGCTTGTTTTTACGTTTTTGCATAACCCCCTGAAAACTGGCTTTTCCATCGAGCGGTGTTTCATGGTTATACAGTGCATCTTTGAATATATGATCGGGGTGGATCATGTGTTTATTACTCCTTTCTTTTCAATCATTTCCTGAAGGGATTTTCTGGCTTTTGCCAGCTGGCTGCGGCTGGTGCCCTCATCTATATTTAACAATTCAGCTATTTCCTTGTGCGAATAACCTTCTACTGCAAAAAGGTTAAAAACCATTCTGTATCCGACCGGCAGGGATTCAAGCATGCTAATTAGCACTTTTGCATCCATGGAATCGAAGGCATTGTCAGAATAACCGATGTGCAATACTTCATTGTCTATGGATTCGGTGAATTTACGCGACCTTATCTTGTTTATGCTTGTATTCACTACTATCCGACGCATCCAGGTTTCAAGGCTGCTTTGCCCTCGGAATGCAGACATGTTATTGAATATTTTTACAAAGGCTTCCATCAGAACATCTTCAGCATCTTCCCGATTTTGACAATACCGTATGCTCACCGTAAGCAATTTGGTGGCGTATACATTCCACAGCTGTTCCTGGCATTTCCGGTCTTCCCGTATACATCCATCGACCAACTGTTGTTCTGTCATAGTGAGATTGCTTGAGGTTGAGCATTGCCGTGCTGATGGTAAAGACACTCAAAGACGGATTTATGCTGCCTGAAATTCAAATTTATTTTAAAACTGTGAAAAATAAGCACTTTTTCAAATAATACCGATACCATGAAAGTTTAAATTTGCACTAAATTTTCATCTACTTGAAAAATGCGATAATCATACTGGCAAGCATTTTAATTTCTTCCGGGGCTGCTTTTGGGCAGAAAAATGCCATAAAAACGGCGATTCCTAAAATCACGGCTACTCAAAAAAAATGGGCTGACAGTTTATTAAAAACCCTCTCGCTGCGCCAGCAAATAGGGCAGATGATGATGGTAGCCGTCTGGAGCAATAAAGGATCAGAGCATATTGAAGAGACTGAAAAACTGATTCTCAATTATGGAATAGGCGGATTGTGTTTTTTTCAGGGGCACCCGCTAAAGCAGGCTTATCAAACCAATTATTATCAGCAAATTTCAGCCATCCCCATGTTGGTTTCTATAGACGCCGAATGGGGCTTAAACATGCGTTTAAAATCACTAGCCAAATTCCCTTACCAAATGACCCTTGGGGCAACCGGCGATGAAGATCTGATATACAAAACAGGCAAAGCCATGGGTCTGCAATGTAAAAGACTGGGAATACATATTAACTTCTCACCTGTTGTAGACATAAACACCAACCCAAATAACCCTATCATTGGTTTCAGAAGTTTTGGAGAATCGCCTGAAAAAGTGAGCCTTTATGCTTCACTAATGTCCAAAGGCCTTCAGGATGCAGGGATTATTGCCTGTGCCAAACATTTTCCGGGGCATGGCGACAGTGAAACAGACAGCCATAAAGAGTTGCCTACCATTCAGGCTTCATGCGCACGGCTTGACAGTGTAGAACTCGTACCTTTCAAAAGATTAATCGATGAAGGAGTAGGCAGTGTAATGACCGGACATCTTGCTGTCCCTGCCCTTGACTCAACGGTAAATACGCCCGCAAGTCTGTCAAAGCCTATAGTAACAGATTTACTAAAAGAGAAAATGCAATTTTCAGGTCTTGTTATCACAGATGCACTTAATATGAAAGGCGTATCTTCATTGTATGGTCCTGGATATGCAGAAGCCAAAGCAGCACTTGCCGGCAACGACATTTTGCTATTTCCTGAAAATGTACCACTTGCGGTAAATTTGATAGAAAAAATGGTGCGTTCAGGGCAAATCGACAGCACCGAATTAAGTCGTCGTGTATTGAAAATTTTACAATTTAAAGCTGCGGCAGGCCTTATATCATATAAACCCATCCGAACTGAAAACCTCATGGCCGATTTGAACATAGCCTGGGGAGCCCCGATTGAGGCAATTACCATTTGTAAAGATGATTTTGGCTATTTGCCATTTACCCCTAACACCAAAGTTAAAACAGCCTGGGTTGCCATCGGAAAAAGCAACGACTATCCATTCGGCAATGTTGTAAAATCCAACCATAACATAAAAGTCTATTCACTCCACAGAGACAGTTCGGATGGCTATTTCAACCGAATGCTTGATTCTATATTATGCAGAAATGAGCAAATCATCATTAGCCTGCACGATCAAATTTTATGGGGGAAAAACAGAAATTTTGTACCGGATGCGGTTGTTAATTTCAGCAAAGCGGCCCTGAAAGCCAAACCAGGCGTGATGGTTGTTTTTGGTAACCCATACCTGCTTCAGAAATTTCATGAAATACCCTGCAGTATTGTAGCCTATGAAGATGGTGAAATTTATCAGGAAATTGCTGCTAAAATTATTTTTGGAAGAGTAGCCGCCTCGGGGCATCTGCCCGTAGGTTTACCACCTGAACTCAAAGCCGGCGATGGCATTGAATATCAGTCCTATGAAGCTGAATACCTATATCAAAGCCCTTTGAAACATGGCTTTTCACACGATTTTAGCAGTTCACTGGACAGTTTGCTTCATTATTACCGACTAAACAGAGCTTTACCGGGCGGACAGGTTTTGGTTTT
>RGEC01000016.1 GCA_009918425.1 Bacteroidota bacterium | reverse complement strand
ATAGCCCTAAGCAACAAATTCAGTCCCATAATGAACATTACAATAGCAACCGCTTTATCTACTTTTTTGAGCCATTTTCCCTTAATATAGTTTTTTAGCATAGATGCTCCGGCGGCGATGCCCACTTCGGTGCTGAAAATGGCCAGTACAGCGAAGGTACCAAAGATAATTTTCTGCTGTAAACCATAGGCTGAAGCAGGAGGAAAACTGTACAACCCCAACCACCAGGCAGCATTGGCAGGATTAAGGATATTGATAACAAACGGTTTTATGAAAAAATCACGGGCGGATCTCAATCCTTTTACTTCCTTGTTTTCTTCGTCAACACGGCGTTTTTTCAGCCACATCCACAGCCCCATCGCCAGCAGCAACAAGCCACCCAGCAAAGAAATCAATTGCTGGTATTTCTGCAAAAACTCAGCAATGGCGGCCGTAAAACCAATGGCCAGTGAGAGGAAAATAATATCTCCTGTTATTACTCCGGAAGCGATGATTACACCCTTTTTTGTGCCATGCTGAATACCGGCTTGAATGAGCATAAAAAAAACCACCCCCAGCAGGATGCTCATCATAAAGCCTGCCACCAGGCCGTATAGGGCGGGTGCCAGCCAGGCCAAGATTAGTAGGGTTTCAGGTGAAGGATTAGCTCACTCTGCCGGTCGCGAATCCAAAATTGTTTGCGGGTAAGACGAATGATTTCGTAAATACTGCGCTTGCCGTTATCATAGTCGATGACAAAGTCTTTATCGTTGGTCATGGTACCCCAGATGCCGTTCATTTTACCGGTATCGAGCGTTTCAATCACCGCATAATTACGGGTGAATTCCCAAACCAGATCTTTGTAGGTGTTTGTTACCTCCTGCTGGTTTTTTTCGGCATAAGCCACTACCCATTTTCCTTCGATGCGTTCCTTTCGGCTCCATATAGAAACATATGGTCCGTCTTTGTATTTCTTACAGGCAGATAAGGCCAACAACGAGAGACATAGGATGGCGAATAATCGATTCATGGTTTACAAAATTGCGTTATTTGTTTGAATTATGTGGTTAATAGATAAAATTCCTTATGATATCAAAGGGGTCGTTCAAATCGAGTTTTACACGCACAGTGGCGTATTCATAGGGTTTGAACCATGGGTTTGCTGATTTGAAATCCCTGAATGTTTTGCTGTAAAAAAGTGGCAGGGTTGCTTCAAAATTAGAACTTTTGCCAACGCGGGTTGAATAGCTCAAACCACCGGCATAAGGGAGCTTTTCTGAAAGGTTGGCTGAGGCGGGAACATAAGCAGCGTCAAAAAACAGCTGAATAGGCAAAAACGGCAAAACATGGGTGTTCAAATTCACTCCCGCAACCCATTTGTCGGTATTGAGATTGGGAAACATCCGGATTCCATTGGTTCCATTTACGAGCATCTGGCTCCAATAGCCATTGCCGCTTCCAAAACGGGCACTGCGGGCTACGGCCATGTGACTGAATGTGGGGTCATTTGGACTGAATTGCGGTGCGCTAATAGGCAAGACAAAATTGCCGGTGCCGCCCAGATAATTATGCATCATTCCTGAAGCAAAACCCTTGGCCCTGAAACCTATGTCTTTTTTGGATTTGTTGGGATAAGGAATATAGATTTCTGCTGTGGCATTGGCCATTAAAAAACGTCCATTGATAAACCCAGATTGACTGCTAAACAGATTGCTGATTTTGTTTCCGCCCCCTATGATATCCAGCCGTGTATTGAACGGCATCAGCTTTTTGGTAGATTCCCTAACCCATGAAACTCTCGCTACATCTGACTCCCATGCTGAGGATGGAAGAGTTACAATAGTTTCACTAAGTCTTACACGGGTAAGTTCCGTTTCCAACCTGTTGAATACCCAGGGTTTTGATACTCGAAAAAACTGATTTACTTTAAATGCCCAACGGTTGTATATGGAAGGCTCAGAATATGCATATGTAGGCAGAAAGTTAAATCGGCGCAGGTTGAATCCAATTTCGGTGAGCGCAAAAGGCCCGCCATGGTGAAAAATGTTCCTGCGCAAGCCCGTAAAACCCACAACATCTTTGGATTTTACGCCATAGAGAGGTGCTATCCAATATTCCCAATTGCGGCGGGGAAAGGTAATATTCGAAAATATCAGTCCGGGGGTATATCCATCGTATTTGTTCCACATAAAGAACATGGGAAATACCCACTGTTTGTTCTGTCCGCGCTTGTAAAAACCGGGAAATCCGAATTTGCCTTTACCCCAGGTTTTCAAAATGGCCCGGCTTGTAACAGCATCGTTATTTGCCATGTTGCTTTCTGGCAAATAACCACTCGCGTTGAGTACAATCTCTTGCATTTTTCCTGCAAGTTCCAACGAGGTATCTGAATGCACCCACATGCTTTCCTTGCGGGTTCCGTAGCGCCATTGAAGCTTAAACGGTAGTTCGTAAGGCGTTTTATTGTTGATGTTCACAACATAGCCTATTTTGGATTTTTTTACCGATTGAATAGCCACATCCGGTGCAGCACCTGCAAGAAGGCCATTAAAAAACCAGCCCAGTTTTTTACCGCTAACCTGCTCCATAGTGGCTTGAAGGTCAGCGGGCAGCGGATGTTTATACTGCCATTTTCTGAAATACGTTTTCATGCAGCTGTCCATGACCGATCGGCCCAGGTATTCCTGCAGATATAGAAACCGCTGAGGGTTAATAGCATAAACAATGGCTCCGTAGTTTACCCCTGTGTAACTGCGGCTGTGCAGGTGTCCGCACTGAAACTGGCCCACATCATGGGTGAGACGAAACGCTGCATACCCGCTATTGACAGAAAAATTGTCGCCGGGAGAATATTCGTCTGTGCCTTTGCCTTCTGCCTGCTGCTGGTAAAAAGTGTTTATGCTTTCATCCATCCAGGGATGTTCACGCTCCTGAGAACCCAACATACCCTGAAACCAGTTATGGCCCACTTCGTGGATAATAGTACCTTCTGAAGCATCTGCACAAATGGTAATCATCGGATATTCCATTCCGCCTGCACCTTGCAGAGGCCCTATAACCACAGAACAATACCGATAGGGATATATTCCCACACGGCCTGAGTAATATTGAAGCCCCTTGTCTATGGCATTGAGTATGGAAGGTCCGTTGACTTTTTTTGATGCTTTGTAAAACGCGAAGGTTGTTACTTCATGGCCATCCGGCAAGGTAGACTTGCCTTTGGCAACCTGAAAATCAGGTTTTGCGAACCAGGCAAAGTCGCTTACCTCGGTTTGTTTGTATAAAAGCGTTTTCCGGCCGATTCTTTCGGCTGTATCACGGCCTAAAACAAGCGAATCGAGCCATGCAAATTCAGCAGAATCCTGCAACTCACCTGTGGCAGCAACACGCCAGTTGGCAGGCACATCCAAATTAACGGCATAATCTCCGAATTCGCTGTAGTACTCTCCCTGTTCAGCGTAAGGAAATGCATTCCAGCCGTTTACATCATATACCGCCGGTTTTGGATACCACTGGGTAATTGAGAGCAGATCGCCATTATAACCCATGCGGCTGAATAACCAGGGTATTTTTACACGGAAAGGCGTAGCAATGGTAATCTCCTCTCCCGTGTTTAAGGATTGTGGCAGAACAAGGTAGACAATGTCAGGATTGATAGAATCTTCGTTATACCGGGCCGGAATGCCGTTTACGGAGAAATTCAGGCTATCCAGTGCTCCCTGTTCATCTTCTGTGGCATTAAAAAACTTCTTGTTGCCATTAATAATCGCTTCTTTTCCATAAGCAGTGTGCCTGCCTGAAAAAGCATTTGGCCAGATATGAAAAGGAATTCGTTGGATCACATCCGGACTGTTGTTTTTATATATAATGGTCTGAAAACACCGCAATACTTTCTGTTTTTCATCAACGACAACATGAATATCATGATCCACGCGCTGCTGCCAGATAGCCTGCTTTTTTAATGTGCTGTTTTGCGCCGATGAAAGCATCGGAAGAGAGGTCAATGAGGCGAGCAGGAAAAGTCGCGCAGGATTGATAAAAACATACATTGTATACAAACTGTGCAAAAATATAGGGGCTGTCTGTGAACCAAACAGGTTTTTCGACCAATCGGCTGATTATTTTTGACGGCGATGGGATTTTTTCCAAGCGATTGGGACGACGAAGAGCAGGATGACTTCAGCGGAAACGTAGAAGAACTGGTTCGCGAATTTGAGTCCAACAAGGACGCTACATTCAGCCCGCGGGAGTTGCTTGAGATATTTCGGTACTACTCCTACAACCATTTAATGACCAGCGATAACAGCAAGGGGTTTTTACTAATGAAAACCGTGCTGGAGCAAGGTATTGATCAGTTCCCATATATACCCGTTTTTGCCATACACATGGCAGAGGTACTTATGCGGGAAAAAAATTACCGAATGGCGAGACGCTATATTGCCAAAGCGCGGGAATACAGTGCATTTGAGCCTGCGTTGTTTATGGTGGATGCAGCGATTTATGGTTTGGAAGGTCGCAAGGACAAAGCCATGGAAATGTTGAAAGAAGGCATGGAACTGGCCGGCGAGGACGAACAGGCCATGGAAGATTTTCTGGAACTGCTGATACATTATGGACAGTTTGAGCTTGCGTTGCCTGTTTTGGACAAATGCCTGGATCTGGGTGGAGATATTCATTACATAGTGGAGAAATGGTTGGGGCAAACGCACGAAAAGGCACATGTGAGGGCGTTGCTACCCATGCTGGAACGTTTGGTAGACAAAGACCCTTACTCTGAAGAGGCCTGGTATTTACTGGCCAACGCCAGTGCGGATCTTGAAGATTATCCCCGCGCCATTGAAGCTTTTGATTTTGCCGTAACCATTAACGAAAACTTTTTGGAAGCCTGGCTGGGCTATATGGAAGCCCTTTACGAGCACGAAGACTACACCGGTTTTATCCGGCACTACTTTGAACAATCCGAACGTTTTCACAAGGGTGCTTTTGATGAACTTAAAGGCCTTTTGGCCTGGAGTCATTATGAAACCGGTAAGGTAAAAGAAGCCCGATCCCTGTATCACGAGGTATTGAAAAGCAGTCCGGATGACAGTGAAAGCTGGTACAGTATGGGGCTGACCTGGCACTATGAGCAGGAATACGCGAAGGCTATTCCGTATCTGGAAAAAGCCTGGGAACTCAATCCTACAGAAGCTGATTACGGCATTGTACTGGCAGCTGCATATTTTGGCATAAATATGTCTGAAAAGTGGGAACCGCTGTATGAAGTGTTGTCTGACGATTTCCCAAATGAAGACGAGGTTTGGCTGGACTGGGGTGTTGCTTTGCATGAAACCGGGCAATCAGATAGGGCTCTTGAAATTACGCAGGTTGGGATTAAGCATAATCCGGGCAACACCAAACTGCTGTATCGCATGGCGGCTTTGTGCTATCTTACCGGTCAGCAGGCGGCGGCGATATACTTATTGGAAACTGCCCTGGCTATAAACGCCGAAGAACATGTACAAATGTTTATTTTTGCACCGGAATTGAAAAAAGCCGGCAGTTTGCTCAGGTTGATTGCCCGCTTCACCAATCCCGGATTGCAAACATGAATCACGATTTATTCAACTTAACACGACTGCCGGGGCGCAGCTCAAAACCCCGTGAAAGTGGTCTTACCATGGTTATGGACAAAGGCCTCAGCATGCGGGAAGCCGAAGATTTTCTCAGCAATGGCAGCTCCTACACCGATATTATCAAGCTGGGTTTTGGAACCGGTTTTGTAACGCCTAAGCTTCAGGATAAAATCAACCTGTATAAATCTGCAGGAATCCCGGTTTATTTCGGCGGCACACTGTTTGAGGCCTACGTAGTGCGCAACCAGTTTGAAGACTACCTCAGACTGCTGGACAAAACCGGCATTGACTATGCAGAAGTGAGTGATGGAAGCATAGAAATGCACCACGACACAAAATGCGAATATATCCGCAAACTCTCGCAAAGGGCAACGGTTTTGAGTGAGGTTGGCAGTAAAGACGCAGAAAAGATTATTCCTCCCTACGAATGGATTGAACAAATGGAGAGCGAAATCAGTGCAGGTGTTTGGAAAGTGATTGCCGAGGCACGTGAAAGCGGAACCGTAGGCATATTCAGGGGAACCGGTGAGGTGAGGAGTGGTCTTGTAGCTGAGATTATCCGCAAAATACCGCTGGAAAAGATCATCTGGGAAGCGCCTTTAAAATCGCAACAGGTGTGGTTCATAAAACTATATGGTGCCAATGTGAATTTGGGTAACATTGCCCCCAATGAGCTCATCGCGCTGGAAACCCTGAGACTGGGATTAAGGGGTGATAGCTTCTTCTTTTTCCTGGAAAATCCACCTGCATAAAAAAAGGATGCCCTTGCACCCTTTTTTGTTAATTTATTGATTGGTATACAGTTATTTAAACTTATTGACCAATTCCAATATCTGGTTCTTATCATGGTAGCCTATGGCGTTAGCAACCACCTGTCCTTTCTTAAAGAAAATTAGTGTTGGGTAACCTTCCAGGTTGTAGCGTCCACTAATCTCAGGCTGTGCTTCAGCATCAATACTCAGAACCGTAACAACATCTTTTTTCTCTTCCTTAACCTGTTCCACAAAGGGCGCCATTCGCTTGCAGGGGCCACACCAAACAGCATAAAAATCTACCATTACCAGTTTATTACCGGAAATTAATTTATCAAAATCCTTGATGGGTATGTTATTGGCGGTGGCAGATTCTGCTTTGGATTCTCGAATTTCTACCCCATCTTCATGGGTATCTGATTCTTTGCCCGAACAAGCAAATAGGGTATAGGAAGCTGCCAGAATGGCGAGCATGGTAAGAATACGGAAAACGTTCTTTTTCATATTAGCACAAATTTAGTGCAAGTAATGCAATAATTTTGCCAATATGTCATCCACCCCCATATTGTCGGTTGTAATACCGGTTTACAACGAGGAAATGAACATTGGAAAGCTGTATCAGCGGCTTTGCGGGGCACTTGAACCTCTGGGTGCAGACTGGGAAGTGGTTTATGTAAACGACGGATCAAAAGACCTATCTCTCGCCATATTGCATGAGCTTTCAGAAACTGACAACCACGTTAAATACATCGATTTTTCAAGAAATTTTGGCCATCAGCTGGCTATTACAGCGGGTATTGAGCATGCCAAAGGCGAATGGATTGTGATAATGGATGGCGATGGGCAAGATCCGCCGGAACTGATACCGGAACTGCTGAAAAAAGCGAGAGAAGGTTTTGAGGTGGTTTATGCCCGCAGAAGAAAACGCGATGGTGAAAATTTCCTGAAAAAATTCACAGCCCGCATGTTTTACCGCTTGCTTGCCAAGATCACCAGCATAGAAATTCCTGTGGATACGGGCGATTTCCGTATCATTCACCGGAAAATACAGCGTATACTATCCAAGATGCCAGAACAGCATAAGTATATACGCGGACAAATCAGCTGGATTGGTTTTAATCAGACTTTTCTGGAATATGACCGTGAAGAGCGAATGGGCGGGGCCACCAAATTCACCTATCGCAAAATGATGCGTTTCGCGCTGGATGGTATCAGCAGTTTCAGCACATGGCCGCTTAAAGTGGCCACCATATCGGGCTTTGTTGTATCAGCGGTAGCATTTGTATTGATCATTTATAGCCTCTATCAGAAATTTTTTGGAACCACAGAGCCCGGTTGGACCAGTCTTCATATTTCGGTTTTGTTTCTGGGAGGCATTCAGCTCATAGGTATTGGTATGCTTGGAGAATACCTTGGCAGGGTGAGTGATAACGTAAAAAACCGGCCGCATTATATTGTCAGAGACAGCAACATTGACAATGCAGCGGATTAAACCGGCATATGGTTTCTGGCTAATCTGGATTTTTTTAAGCGCCTATCTGGGCGTTTTTAAAGCCTTGCCCAAATCACCTGAAAGCGTACATCAGGGGGCGCAATGCGACCGTGCCTGTGTGGCATGGAATTATTATCATGAGAGTATGAATTTCTTCATGCCCCGGGTTTCTGAAGACCGACAATCAGAGGGTGTCACGGGTATGGAATTCCCTGTTATTCCTTACTCAGCGGCGCTGCTATACAAGATATTCGGCCCACATGATTTCATATACCGGTTTCTAATGTATGTGTTGGTGAGCCTAGGGGTGTTTCATGCCTGGAAGATCACGGGTTTATTCATTCAGCAAAACATTCACCGACTGCTATTGGTTTTCGGCTGGTATTGTTCTCCTGTTCTGGTATTCTACACGCCTAACTTTCTTGCCGATTCAGGGGCTATGGCTTTTGTAATGATGGCTTGGTATTATCTGCTACTCAGAATTTACGGCGTGGAACCTGATCGCAACCTTCGGAGGTATAGCCTTTGGATGAGTCTGGCAGGTCTGCTTAAAATATCATTTTTGATTTATGGAATTGCCGGATTTATGTTGTTGTATTTGTGGCGGTTTTTTAAAAATCAGCCTCTGCAAGTTATTTTCACCCGCCGCGATTTTTGGTGGATGCTGGTTCCCGCAATCCCGGTTTCGGCGTGGTATGGCTATTCAGGATGGCTGACACGCAAAACTTCCAATATGCATTTTCTGCAAAGTATGAATCCCGCTGAATCGATAAAGGAGCTAATACAAAATTCCCAAACGGCAATCAACAACTGGCAGGAAAGTTTATACAGACCCGGTTTTTTTGTTTATTTCATGATTGTTCTGCTGATTCTGCTGGTTCTTCGATTGCGCGATGCGCTTTTACCCGGACTGGCTGCAATCCTTATGATATCGGGTTTTGGTGCCATCTGGATTCTTTTTAACCGACAGTTTTTATACCATGACTATTATTTCATTCTTTTTTTCCCTGCTTTGTTTTTCGGTTGGCTATTCTTACAACAATTATTTCAGGAACAGCGACAGGTGTTTTTAGGTTGTGCTTCAATAGGAATGGGTGTGGCTTTTTGGGTAATACCGTTTATGAATGCGGGGCATGCTGCCCACATGATGAACAGGCGCTACGCCACAGGAGATTACTACCACCAGAACGCTTTTCCGGAAACTGAGGAACTTGTAGCCCAGTCCGATACCCTTAAGAAAGTTATTCCCGAAGGAGCACGCATTTTTTACGCTTTTGACAATACACCCAATACAGCGCTGTACCTGATGAAAAAACGGGGAGTGCGTATCAGTAAAGATTTTGGTCCGGAAATAACAGCAGATATTCTTTCCAAATCACGGGCAAAATTTCTGGTACTGAATGATACGGCCTTGTGGTTCAGCCACTACGAACCCCGGTTAAAAACCGGGGCCCGAGCGGTTTACCATCAGAAAAACACACATGTTTATCGCCTGCCATGATCACATGGTAAAGACCTTGAACTGCCCCCCCTGCTGGATACTATATCTTCCATAAGCAAGAGGATCGACGAGGGGTTTTGCGGGTTGATTTTCATATTGTGATCTGCTCTTATAAACTTTTCCATTGGGTGCCAAATACCCTCTAAGCAGGATGGGTTGAGCATTGGCAGTGCCGCCACCACGAGAAGCGGATTCTATCATACTGAGACGCATCATCTCCGCGTAATAATCACCGGTTTTGTTAATGCCGCGGACCGGGTTGGTAACCCCTACTCTGTTACCAATGTCACGGGCGGCCGACTCATCAAGGGTAGCTATCATTCCATTTCCAAACTGAAAAATAAATAACCCAAACTCCTCAATATCTTCACTTGCCCCGGTTACGCCCCAGGCTGACTCAGTTGTAGGAGCGGCAGAATCAAATTCAGGCTGATGCCAGGGATCCTGGGCTCTGAGGAAATAACAGGAAAAGAACAGGCCAAAAAGAAGAATCCATTTTTTGCCGGGATGGTCGGCCATGTGATGCTGAACAACAAGTGTTTTCATGGTTTTTCATAATTAATAAATTAAACATAATACCCTATGGTAATCTTTGATTGTGAGTACGATAGCGGTGGTATATGTCAAACCATATATTCCTATAACTGCAGTTTCCGGTTTTTTATTTTATACCCCGGTATAATATTCTGTTTTTTCGGTTGTATGGCTGCGTACTACATCCAGGCTCATCAGGTTTACCAAGGTTCTGGAAGCCCGCCTGCGACTGATGTTGAACATTTTGCAAATTTGCTGAAGGGTGATGCGTTCGTTTTTACTTAAATAATCCAAAATGCCACGTTCAATATGACCCATGGGCACTGCAGTATCCCTGTTTTGTTGCTGTCTTTTCAGAAAATCAACGGTGGTTTTACTGGCCAGCAGGCTTTTGTCGTTTACCCTCACATAAACCCACCACTTTCCTTCTTCATCTTTGGCAAAATACGGCTTATCTGCACCATCGGGAACTTTTACTTCCAGGAGTGTTTTACCCTCGGCCTCATGCTCAATAATTTCAATATCCAGTTCGGGACGGCAGTAAAAATGGGCTGCCATATCCAACATGTATTTTTCATCCTCGCTGCGCACACCGCATAGGGTTTTGTTGTCGCGCACGCCCATTAGCAGCACTCCGCCACAGGTATTGGCAAAACTCACCATGGTTTTGGCAATTTTAGCTGCACTGCTTACAGATTGCTTAAAGTCGAGGGTAGTGCCCTCGGCTTCTTTTAGGTATTTGCGCAGAACGGGATTCATGAAGGCAGAAATGTGCGATAGCTGAAACGGTTTTCCTGCAATATCTCGTTGGCCACTTCTAAAATATCGGAAGCGGTGATTTTCTCTATTCTCTGTAAAACTTCAGGTAAGGTTTCAGCGCGGCCATGCCGTAAAATACCTTTTCCTATGTGAACCAATAGGCTGCTGCGGTTTTCGTCTGCCATCACAATCTGCCCCTGAAACTGTTTTCTGGCCGAAGAAAGCTGTCGAACCCCGAGTTTTACCTCGCGGAGTTTTTTGAGTTCCTTTTGAATCAGCGCTGTGCTTTTATGAACATAGCGGGCATCACAACTTAAGTAGCAGTGAAAGAGTCCTGCATCCTGATAAGATTGATATCCGCTTTCCACATGGTATGTGTAGCCGTATTTTTCGCGTATGCCGAGGTTAAGCCTGCTATTGAGGCCGGGACCACCCAAAAGGTTGTTTAACAGCAACAGCGGCCATCTTTTGGGGTGTTTTTCAGGATATGCCGGTATACCCATGATGGTATAGGCACCGCTGAAATCGGTTTTTTCAAGGGCTGAACTTGGTTTGTAGCTGAAATGGTGGTTTTGTTTTGCTTCCCAGTTCCTATTGCTTAAGTCCGGCATAAACCGTTCTGCATAATAGATTGCTTTTTCAGCAGAAATATTGCCAACCACCACAAATACCATGTTTTCTGGTGTGTAATGCTTTTCCGTGAACTGCAGTATGTCTTTGCGGCTAATATTTTTCAGTGAATCAATGCTTCCCAGAATATTATGGGCCAAAGGATGCGCTCCAAAAACCTGCTCCTGAAATTCATCATAGATATTTTCATCCGGAGTATCCAGATACATGCTTATTTCATCTGCAATAACCTTTTTTTCCTTGTCTAATTCTGTCTGAGGAATATTGCTGTTGAAGGTAACATCACAGAGTATATCGGTTGCCCGGCCGTAGTGCCTAGCCTGCACGGTGGCGTAAATGGCAGTAAGCTCCTTAGTGGTAAATGCATTCATCTCACCGCCCACTACTTCGAGGTAATTGAGAACATGAACGGTTTTTCTGCGGTTAGTACCCTTAAATAGCATGTGCTCAAGACAATGAGCAAGGCCGGGGTTTTCACCGTCATTGCGGCTGCCTGCTCCAATTACAAATCCGCAGTGAACCAGGCGTGTACCGGCAACCCTTTTATGAGCCAGGCGCATGCCTGAGGAGAGCGTGTGCAGTGTGTAATCAGGTGTTTTCATGGTGTTTGTAAAAGGCTGTAAAACAGTCATGCCGGACAAGCCGGCATGACCATTGAAAAACAGAAAACAAACTATTTTACTATCAGCTTATCGCTGAAGATGCCTTTTTCAGTCTGAATGGTCACACCATAAACACCGGAAGGCAGATTTACATTTAATTGGGCATGGGTAGCATTGGGCTTGTATAATTCAACCTGTCTGCCGTCTACAGCATATACCTCAATGCGCCTCATCACCTCAGCTGATTTGAAATACACTGTGCCGGAAGCGGGGTTGGGGAACATTCTGATATTTCCCAGTGCGAGACTGCGGGTGGAGGAAGCTTCATTATCCTTAATAACCAAGGTAAGCACAGAATCTTTACCTGCCTCACCGGGACCATTTACATTTCTGATACCAAATTTTATAGTCTGTTCACCATCAGAAACGTTATCATCACTGATATTGGCTTTGCCAAAGAAATAGCTGTTGTTCTTTAACACATTGATGGTACGGCCTGTGAAGTCGTAGTCCTGAGGTGAAACGGCAGTGCCACCAATAGCTGCAACGGTAAAACTAAAATTCTCTTCTGTGGGTAATACCTGTAGTTCAAAACGGAAACTGTCTGCCAGTTCGGTAATGGTGTCGGAAGTTTTGATGAAGTTTATTTTGGGTAAAGTGGCTTTCACTATGTCGCCCAGATTTCTTGGAGTAAGCATGTAGCGTGCAGTAAAAGGAGATGTGTTGTCAAATTGCTGGCCAACACCTGTAATGTTCAGATACCCCTGTGGTGCAGGTGTTCCATCCAGCTCGGTTTCAGCATCTATATTCAAAGAATCTACGGTTCCGTCGGTATTTTGATAGCGAACGTATTTAAATCCATTTGCATTAAGCGCAGTTGAAGGCCACTCGGCCGGATCCACAAGTTTAACTCTGCGCACTTGAACCAATGTGTTTTCTGTAGACTCTGTCATATCATTCACAACAGCCGGAGTTGGCAGGCTGCGGTTTCCTGCAATAAGTATGATAGTGTCCAGCAGATCCATCTGCACGGTTCCCCAGAACTGCCGTACAGTTCCCTGAACCATAACCGAATCTCCGATTTTGGGAGAATATCCCAGATTTTTGGCAGCTGCAAAAACTGCAATACCCCCTGTTTTGTCATGTATAACAAAGTTGATACCCGGATTAGCCCTAAGGTTTCCGGTCAGAACAGTGCCGGTTACGCGGCATTTAACATTGAGTGAATCGGCAGTCTGGTTTGCATTTTTCTGGGTGTTTACCTTGGCTATCGGATAAAGGGGTAAATCGTCGCTCGTAATGTTTATCACAAAGGTATCGGGCTTCAAAATTTTCGCGTTGGAGAGATTTTCAATTACAAATACGGCCTTTTCAGCAGGTTCAAAATCATTATCGTTGATGATAGGCACCTTGAAAACTATGGTATCCGGTGTAAATTCGTCAACAGTGGTGATCACGGCTGAGCCAAAGGTATAGTCACTGCCATCGGTAGCGGTGGAAATTGCGGATACATCACGGAGTGTAAAATCAGCAGATGCATCCGAACGGGACGCCAGTACGACCTTTATAAGTGCCTCCGGGGTTTTTTCAGAAACCGTCTGGGTTGTTCCGGCAAAGCGAATCTGGGCAGGACCATCATTATCCAACATGATGAGCGTGAATAGAGAATCTGCCAGTGTTGCCACGCCGGAAATCTGGCGCACACAGAGTATTACTGTATCGTTGGGGTCAATTTTAAAATCGTCGGTAATTTTTGAGAAAATGGTAATGCTATCCGCACCTGTAGTTTTTCCAATGGTAAATATTGAATCGGTATTACTGCTACCCAGCGAAAATTCACCGGGAATTAAGGTGCTGTCGCCACGATACTTCACAAACAAACGGATTTTGCTGTTGGTGGTAACTGCTTTGTCTATTTTGATTTTTACCCCCACTTTCAGGGAGTTCTCCTTTACCACCAGCTTGGTTGGACCCAATATTATATTGGGAATGTCATCATCTTTGATACTCATAGTGTGGGCTACCTCCGTACCTATCACACAATTTACAGGCTGATCCAAACGGAGTACAATGGTTTCGGTATTTTCCGAAATGTTGTCATTTATCAAGGTAATTTTGGTGGTATCTGATGTCTGTGCACCGGGATTAAAAGTGATTGTCTTTGGCTCTGAAAGAGTGTAATCGGTATTTTTAACTGCATCCCCACCGGCTAAATAAAGCCTTATGGTTTGTTTGTCATCATTGCTGTATTTTCGGGTAACAAACACCTGAGTAGTGCCTGCATTTTCCATGGTATTGGAAGTTCTTGACCAAAATTCCACCAGCGGTGGTGTGAGTGCAGCATCATCCAGTCCAAAACCCAAAGCCGTCAATCCACCCTTAGGAGCAACCGTGTTTTTAGCCTTGGGTCCCCACACACCATCGGCATCGGTATTGGCATATACCTCAAACCCGGTTTTAAAATCCAGGTTTGCAATCCTGCGAATTCCTTTGCTATTGGTATTGGGCATCACTGCACCCCAGTTACCGGTTTTTGCATTTACACTATCCGTATAAAAAGTAGCACTGCTGGCTACAGTTATACCTTCTGACTCAGCATAGGTAAGCGACAAGGGGCGGTCGATACCCAATACATCATCATATGTTGCTACGAAATTGCGGGCTTTAGCCATACTTTTTCCCCATATAGCCGTACAGAAACTGTCGCCCGTGTTGGACGTACTTGAGAAAGAAAGAACACGCACGGAATCAGAACAATACATGCGGTGCGTAGTCGGGCCCGTTCCACCGCGGGCGGTAATACCAAAATACACATGCTTGCCGGCTACGAATCGGGTGGCGTTTGCGGTGTAAACAAAACCAAACCATCCTTCATACGCACCGGTTTTGTCAGTATAAAATGTATCTATAGCTGCTGCAGTTGCCCAGGTAACTGAACCCGCAGAATTATACTTGAATCCTGCTGTATCAATCAACATGGCATTGCCGGCACCGGCAAAATCGGTAGACAAACCCAGATCTGAAGCAATCATACCGCGGGTTGTGTACTGATACATGGTGCTTGGATCGAGTCCTACAATACGCAACCTGCATACAACAGGAAGGCGTGTTGTTCCTCCCGAACCCATGTACTGAGGCACAATAACACCCTGAACTTTGGTGGAGGAATACTGAGCCGACAACTTCAATACAGCTGTCAGCAGCATGAATATGGTAATTTTTTTCATGATAATGGGAAGAGAGGCAAATTTACCCAAAAACACGCCAATTGACAAGATTTCTCGGGCGAAAACAGCATATTATTCTTTGGCGTGCGCAATGGTGTGAACATCAACCCGTTGTGCGCCTGCTTTTAACAGTGTCCCCACGCAGGCTTCCAGTGTAGCACCGGTGGTAACCACATCATCTACCAACATAATATTTTTGCCATTAAGTTCCCCAGGGTTATTTACCACAAAAACATCCGCTACGTTACGCCAACGCTCCCAACGCGATTTTCTGGTCTGGGTTTGGGTAAATGCCCTTCGCTGCAATAAATCTGTACTTACCGGAACAGACAGTTTGACACCCAGTCCCTCGGCAAATGCCTGGCTCTGGTTATAACCCCGCTGCTTCTGTTTCCTGCGGTGCAAAGGCACCGGAATTATGTAATCTATGGGAGGCAAGGCTGCTTGCAAAAGCTCTTCCGCATACATTTCTCCCATCAAAACCGCCAGGTCACGATTGTCTTTATACTTTATTTCATGTAGCAATTGACGGGTAATTCCTCCGCTGCGAAACACCAGAAAAGATCCGGCATTTCCTACAGGAACCCGACCCCGAAAGACATTGTAAACAGGATTTTCCTGTGGGTTTAACCAACGTGATTTGGGCAGTTTTCGAAGGCAATATGAGCAGATTTGCCTTTCTTTACTTATTAGTGCCAGCCGGCAAAGCACACAAACTTTAGGATAAAATAACCGGCGCAGGCTCCTGAAAAAATAATTCAAAGAACCAAATCTCATTCAACGAATATAATCTATTTTTATCGTATTTCCAAATAATCCTCAATTTAGATGAACTTTGCAGAACAAAAATGGAGCGCAGAGATATTCCCAAACAAAAAATAAGCAAAGATGCTATCCGCAGATCGTTGAGGCTATTCAGGCTAATGCCCTCATCAGACAGATGGATGCTGGCAGTGGGAACTCTATTTCTGGCGGTAACTGCCGGCACGGCCCTGCTATTCCCCGATTTATTGGGTCGTATGGTGGATGCCTATACCGATGTGAACAAACTGCAGGAAAGCGCCATGGCATTCCTGTATCTTTTCCTGGCACAGGCTGTGTTTTCGTTCCTGCGCATCGGGTTGTATGTGAGGGTAGCAGAAAACCTCACCGCAGTGCTCAGAAACCGCTTGTATAAGTCTGTGCTTCTGCAAAATATGGATTTCTTTCACCAAAACCGAACAGGCGATTTGCTAAGCCGTTTCACCGCAGATATTGGACAGATTCAAGATACATTCACCAGCAATCTGGCCATGTTTTTGCGGCAGCTGATGGTGATACTGGGGGGCATAGTTTATTTGTTTTTTACCAGCAATACATTGTCCTTATACATGTTGGGCACCGTGCCTGTAGTAGTGGTTATTTCCTTGTTTTTCGGTCGGTTTATCCGCAAAATTGGCAGGCAGGTACAGGAACTTACCGGAAATAACAGTGTTATTGCGGAAGAAACGTTTACCGGGATTCAGAATGTAAAGGCATTTACCAATGAAGATTATGAAATCCGCCGCTATGGACGGGATGTGGAGGAACTTAGGAAAAAAAGCATTTACAGGGGGCTGATGCGGGGAGCTTTCAGCAGCTTTATCATAGTTTGCCTCTTTGGAAGCATTGTCTGGCTTATATTTCTTGGTCTGGGAATGGTGAGATCAGGCGAAATGGCACTGGGCGAACTTATAAGTTTTATGTTCTTTACCGGATTTATTGGGGGCAGCATTGGTGGCATGGCCGAACAGTTTGTGCAAATTCAAAAAACACTGGGAGCTGTTGAACGGGTGCTGGACCTGATTGAAAAACCCACAGAATCATTACATAATAAAGACACCCCCTTGCCGGATAAAGGAGATGTAACCTTTGAAAACATTTCATTTGGTTATCCGGGCAGGCCTGATTACAAAGTTCTGGATAACATTTCCATTCAGGTTTCGGAAGGTAAAACCCTGGCGATTGTAGGACCAAGCGGTGCAGGAAAAAGTACCATTATAAACCTGCTTTATCGCTTTTATGAACCCGATTCCGGACGCATAACATTGGGTGAAAAGCCAATATCCGAAATGGGATTGTTTGAATGCAGAAGAAAACTGGCGCTGGTTCCCCAGGAGATTTTGTTGTTTGGAGGCAGTATCTATGATAATATTCTCTACGGCAATCCAAATGCAGACAAAGAATCGGTTATTCAAGCGGCCAAAATGGCCAATGCCCATGATTTTATTTCGACATTCCCGGAAGGTTATGATACCATTGTGGGTGACCGCGGTATTAAACTCAGCGGCGGGCAGCGCCAGCGCATTGCCATTGCAAGGGCTATGTTAAGAAACCCGCAACTGTTGATTCTGGATGAAGCCACCAGCAGCCTGGATACAGAAAGTGAGCAGCAAGTGCAATCAGCACTGAAAACCCTCATGAAAGGACGCACAAGTATTGTTATTGCGCACCGACTCAGTACCATACGCCACGCCGATACAATTGTGGTATTGAAACAAGGTAAAATCATCGAACAGGGCAGCCATGAGGACCTGATGGGGGTGGAAGGTGGTTATTACAGAAAAATGGTGGAAAGGCAACAGGACCACACCGATTTTATCAATCACCAGGAAAATCCCTAAAACCGTGTGGAGAGCCCTTAAAAGATTCGCCTGGTTTTGGCTGAAAAGCCCACAGAGAAAGCGTTTGGGTTATAGAAGCATTTTTACGGATATCAAAGGCCTTTTCGGGTTAATTATAGGGGGGAAATGTGATGAACAAATCTGGGTTTGTGTGGGCTTGAAAGACCGAAGTGAAAGTTTTAAAAGACTCATCAACAGCCTGAATGGCATAAACACCTACAAAACATTTGCTTTATCGGTGCATGACCAGGGCAGTGCAGACGCCAATGAACTTCAGTTATGGTTACAGGAAAATTGGAACGGCTTACTGCTGTGGCAGAGCGAACCTGCTGATTTCTCGCGGGCTTTATCTTTTAACCGCGCCATAGAACAAGCCGACGGCGATTTGATTTTTGTGTGTGATGCCGACATGACCCTGCCGGCAGACCTTGAAAAGCAGATACGTCGGTTTGTCAGGCCAAACAGCGCGTGGTTTCCTGTATGTCAAAGTCAGCTGGGCCCTGAAAGTCCTGAATGGAAATGGCTGAGTGCAGGAACAGGCTTGTTTGCCGGCCACAAAAAATGGCATGGAAAAGCAATATTGTATGACGAAAACTTCAAACACTGGGGCGGTGAAGACTGGGATATGTTCTTTCGATTTTATACAAGTGGTGTTATGCCTTTACGTTCACGCTGCCAAGATTTGTATCACCACTGGCATACATCATCGCAGCCTAAGGACTACAGGGCAATGTTTTAACAATCTATGAGCATACATTCTCAAATCATGTTGTTGTGGGATTATTGTACAGATATCTCATGCGGGGGATTGAATAGGCCAGCACATCGGGATTGGCATCTATGGTTTTTTTAATAAAATTCACATCATAGGTTAAATTGTCTGATATAAACGCTACTGCCTTATTGTTTTGGCAAATAGCAATGTATGCAAGATCAGGATTTTCACGAATTGTTTCCGGCATATGTGCAAGCATCATTCCATCAAATTTTAAAACAATAGCGACAATTTCTCCATTATTTTTAAATTTATCAGACAGGGCATAATAAAACCCGGGCACCTTTGATAGTAGTTTCAAGTTAAATTCTGTTTCGTCCTTTATATTTTCGGGAACAGAATCGTATATCATTCTGTAATCATCCAACTCCGGCATACCTTCACGAGGGGAATTATACCACCTTACATTAACAGCAATCCAAAAATCAGATAGACAGGTTACAGAATCATC
>RGEC01000150.1 GCA_009918425.1 Bacteroidota bacterium | reverse complement strand
CGGCTATGAGCGAGGCCGTATGGAAGAATTCGACACTGCAAGCTGTTGGCATGACATCGAGCCCCTGTTTCAGAACATCGGCTTCTACTACCTGTTTAAGCGCCAAGCTGATATTGGCCGCTGCCCGCAAACCGTTTTCAGTTAGCCTGGTATTCCTGCTGCTTAGAGCAAGCCCTGTCTGGGGGTCTCTTTGGGTTGGTATATTGTGCTGATGTATTCGTGGAAAATGTTTGTCAATAAGCTTTTCAACGACCAAGCACTGCTGCAGGTCTTTTTGTCCGAAAAAAACATCTTCCGGGTTCAGCACTGAAAACAGTCGATGCAGCACTTTTACAACGCCTTTAAAATGTCCCGGCCTTTTCTGCCCTTCAAAAACACGATCCAAAACACCCAAATCTAAGTTAACCTCCGCAAGTCCTTCCGGGTAAAGATCTTCCGTAACAGGCAGGTAAACAGCATCTACCCCGGCCTGTGACAAAACAAGCAAATCTTGCGTGAGGGTTCTGGGGTATTTTTGAAGATCCTCGGCATTGTTAAACTGTGCCGGGTTTACAAAAATGCTTACCAATACAGGTTTATCCAACGCTTTTGCATTTTCAACCAAAGCCAAATGTCCCGCGTGCAGCGCACCCATGGTAGGAACAAAAGAAAAAGCGTCGTTTTGACGTTTTGTCCATTGTGAAACCCCTTGGATATAGTAGAAAATCCTCAATGAAAAGGAAAAATATCCCTGCAAATAAAGGTTTTTAAACAAGAAAAGTTTTGAATTTCAGGAAAAATTGTGTTAATTTTGTAAATCGTAATCTTCCCAATAGAGTCCCCATACATGAGTATCACCAAAAAACGCGTTCTGTTTGTCAGTTCAGAAATGGCCCCCTTCCTCGAAACCGAAAGTGCACAGGCCATCATCGCAAGAAATCTTCCCCAGGCGCTTCAAGAGCGCGACAACGAAATCCGAATCCTGGTTCCTCGTTTCGGTGTAATTAATGAAAGAAGAAATCGTCTCCATGAGGTAGTTCGTCTTTCCGGCATAAACATTTCCATTGACGACAATGACAACCCTCTGATTATTAAGGTTGCCAGCATCCCCCAAACCAAAATGCAGGTGTATTTCCTCGACAACGAGGATTATTTTCACCGCAAAGCTGTTTATCAGGATGAAAAAGGACAGTTTTTTGATGACAACGATGAGCGCACCATTTTCTTCTGCAAAGGGGTTATGGAAACCGTAAAAAAACTGGGATGGGCTCCCGATATTATTCATTGCCAGGGCTGGATGACCAGCCTGATTCCGGTATATCTGAAAACCGTATACAAAGACGAACCTGTATTTCGCAATGCCAAGGTAGTATACAGTGTATATAATGACGAAGAAGCTTGCCTGGGTTCAGATTTCTCACGCAAAGCCAGCCTGAATGAAATTCAGGATGCGACAATGGAATGCTTTGCCGATGGCAACATCAAAAGCCTGCATCAGGGTGCTGCCAGTTATGCTGATGCGATTGTTACTGCATGTGATGAAGCACATCGTTGTGTTGAAGAACATATCAGTTCCAAACCGGTAATGCGTCACTCGGACGACCCCATCGGAGAGCAATATGTGAGCTTTTACGAAAAAGTGATTTCACAAGCGCTGTAAAACCGCGAACTTTGCCCCCGTGACGAAAAGGCTGGTTCGGTTAATTCCGGTTATCGTGTTGTTGTTTGCCTGCAAAAGACAGGATGGAAACATCGTGCTGGATGGGCAAGGCAACGCGGGACAGATGCAGCTTTTTACTACCGACACACTAAGCATTACTGCGGTTACTGTTCGTGAGGATTCACTCCCCGGAAACAACCTTCGTTATGTGTTGCTGGGAAGCATGAACGACCCTATGCTGGGAACTATTTCGTCCGGAGCTTATGCGCAGTGTGGTTTGCTGGAACCCAATTCCGACTTTCCCAATACAGAAGAACCGGATTCAGCCGTGCTGTTTATTCCCTTTATCAATGGACTGAATTTTTACGGCGATAAACAAACTTACCAGGGTTTTTCAATCGTTCCGCTGAAAACCGGAATTTCAGGCAACAACACATATTACCAAAGCGATGTCCTGGAAACCGATCCTACATTGGAAAGCAAGTATTACGGCCCCGTTTACAATTACAAAACAGACAGTGTACGGTATAAAAAAGGAAAATCTGCTATCACACCCGGAATACGTGTGCGCTTGTCTGCCGGTATGGCCCGCAAACTTATGCAACTGCCCAAAGACGCCTACACCAGCCAGGAAAAACTCATAGAGAACTTTCCCGGTATTGCCATTCTTCCCGAAAAGCGCGATCTGGGCGAGGGAAAAGGCGGTTTTGGTGTGTATGACTTCAACAATGTCATCAGTTTTGCCTACAGGGCAAAAATTCTGCTTTATTACCGCGATACCGCCACGCAGGTTTTTACGTTCACCGGATCGAAAAACACCATTAATAAAGGCATGCCCGATGTGTATAAATCGGCTATAATGCAGCAGCTTAATAATCCTTCGCAATCTTTTGTAAACACCTATGCACAGGCTCCAAACGGTCTGAAAACCCACATAAAGATTCCATATCTGCTAAACCTTGGAAACCTTGGCAATATCGCCATCAACAAGGCGGAGCTAATACTTTACGTAGCTCCGGGAACAGCCTCAGCGCTTCATCCTGCGCCGGGCCGATTAAACCTATTTCAACCTGCCGGCAAAACCAGCGATCGCAACACTTTCGTGGAAGACGGTGTTTCAGATAGCTACGGTGGGACATACAACGAGAAAGAGGGCAGCTATCGGTTTACCCTGACCAAGCACATTCAAAACATCCTCAACGCCAAGAAGTTTTACAACGAAGACCTTAATTTTGGTTTGTATCTGGCAGTTCCTTCCGACCAACCCGTGAGTGGTGCCCGTGTGGCCATAGACCACAGCAAAACCAAACTGATTATAACGTATACCAAACTGAATTAAATCTCACTTGTTAATTGCATGATGGAAAAACGCAAACCCTACCAGCTTGTGAGCCGGGAATGGAAACCCGAAGATACCGTTATAAAGGTGAATGGCGTTGAAATTGGGAGGGAATTGATGCTGGCTGCGGGTCCCTGTGCCGTAGAGAATGAAGAGCAGGTTTTTACCATCACCGAGTTTCTGGCCAAGCAAAATATCCGTTTTTTGCGTGGAGGGGCATACAAACCCCGCAGCAGCCCGTATTCTTTTCAGGGTTTAAAAACAGAAGGCCTGCAACTGCTTAGAAAAGCGGCCGACAAATACGGCATGTCGGTGGTAAGTGAAGTAATGAGCGCCGATAAGGTAGATGAGCTTTGCGAATATGCCGATATACTTCAGGTTGGCACCCGCAACATGCAAAACTATCCGCTATTGCGTGCACTGGGCAAAATCAACAAACCGGTGTTGCTGAAACGCGGCATGAGCAGCACTGTGGAAGAATGGCTGCTGGCTGCTGAATATATTCTGGTGGGCGGAAATGAAAAAGTAATACTTTGTGAGCGTGGTATTCGCACGTTCGATACCGCTACACGCAATACACTGGATCTGGGTGCCGTGGCGCTGGTGAAGCAACTCAGCCACCTGCCGGTAATTGTAGATCCGAGCCAAGGTACGGGAAACCGAAACCTCGTAGCACCGCTGTCTGCCGCAGCCATTGCCGTTGGCGCCGACGGTTTAATTATAGAAGTGCACAATCAGCCTGAAAAAGCCCTCAGCGACGGTGAACAAAGCTTGTATTTTGACCAGTTTGCCGAAATGATGAAACCGCTTAGCGCTCAGGCCAATCTGCGTGGAAAGCAATTTGATTTTCAAAAGCCACGCTTGACTCAACCCGAAGCCGCGCATTGAGTTTGGGCCCCGATTGAATTGGGCATCGGACCTTTTTTATATTGCACAAGCCTTTTACTAATTTTACCCAAGTAAACAATTGTCATTTGTTTGTAAAAACAATTTTTATAATCGTAGATATAAAAACAAAAATGTTATTATTGTAGAATGTTTCTACTAAAATACACAAATCAATCAAACAAAAGATATTGCTTCCAATTATTATTCCTCTGTATTCTCACGGCTAACAATTTTTTATTTGCCCAGGGAACAAACTCATATCCTCAACTTGAAAACTGTTGGCAGAAAATTGTGGTTGAAGGAAATGGACCGTTTTTGTTATTAAAAAATAGCCAAGGAAAGGCGGAATTCAAAATAACCCATTCCGGTAATCCGACATCATTTCGTTATTTTCAAATATGGCAGAAATACAAAGGGTCAAATACGGGCCAAATATTAGATTGGAGCAGTTTAGTAGACACCGGATATCAGTTGAGATATTTTGATGTTGCATTACCTGGAGACACAGCCCGCAAACTTCCTGTGATTTTAAACGGACCGGTTGCAGCCAATAACTGGAACACAAGAAGTATATCATTAGACCTAAACGAATATGATGAATTTCGGTTAAATTTGTTTAGCGAGAATCAGGCATATCCTGGAGGACCATTAATAATTAATCCCATAGTTAGCAATGCGCTTTTAAAGTTTGTAAATATTTCAGATTATATGACTATTAGGCCCAAGGAAGGAACCTGTCACACGTTTTCATCATTTAACTTTGATGTTGACTTTTCCTTGCCCGGGTTTTGTGGTACATTTTTAAAAGGAAAACTTAGGTTAGCCAATCCAAACTCACCCAACAATATGGGCCTACCCCCAAACTGGCAATCTTCGGATTTATATAAAAACGACCCTGTTTTATTTGCAATACCTCAATCCTGCGGAGATACCTTGTCAGATCCTGGTTTAATTTATGGGAACCCACCATATCCCGTACCTTGTAAATGTGTTGAGTTTATTATGGATTTTGAGATATTGCCATGCACTGAAAACGAAGATATCTGTCCAAATTTATTTGGTAGTATTCCCATCAAAATCTGTTGCAAATGCGATGGAACCCGAATAATTAACGAACAAAATTAAATGTCATGAAAATAATACTGTTGTTAAGTCTGTTATTGTTTCATAATAGTTTAAGTGCCCAAACCCTCCAAGGCCGGCTGATGGATATGCAGTTCAGCATTGAAGAACCTGTAACGGACCAATATTACAAATTGCCCAATATTGTAAACGTTAAAATAAAGGCGTTAAACAATGGGCCAGATACACTATGCCAAGGTGATACAATTTTTTATGGATTTATATTAGGTGCCTATATTAGAAGGTCATTGAAATATATAATTAAAACCGAAATAAAACCTGGCCAATTGCTAATTATAACTGACACAATTACGTTTAATGACCGACCATCACCGCCTTTCAATCAAAGCTTCGGAAAGATGAGGTTAGAGCTGTATGGCTGTGCTGCAAGAAATCGAGGCGGAGGAATATGTGGTGTAATCAATACTAGCTATGATTTTAATAATAATCGTGGGCTAAACAACACAGACACCGTATGGATTTCCTATACCAACGCCCAAAGCGGGGTATTGGCCAAACCATTTAGAAACG
>RGEC01000149.1 GCA_009918425.1 Bacteroidota bacterium | reverse complement strand
GTAAGAAGATGAATAGATGGACGACTACGATAGACGTAAAGAATTATGTAAAAATATTGATTTACTATCTAAATCTGAAAAGGAAGAGCTCTATCGTATTTTGCGTAGAGAGGGTGGAGAATTCAGTGAAAATTCAAACGGTATATTTTTTGACGTAGCCACACTTCCGGTGCCCGTGTTTGAAGCACTTGAAAAATTCATTCACTTTTGTAAAACAAATGCGAAAGAACTTGTTCCAAAAGATAATACGACAGATCTCCCAACTAATTATAGTAATGTAACGATATCAAATTCTTCTACGACTGGTGGCGCATGGACGGGTGCAGGTACAATTGCAAGTCCTTATTTATTTACACCAAGTGTAGATGATGCAGTTGTTTCTTATACAGATATACAAAGTAAACTTGCAGAGTCTGGTGGTAACGTACAAATTACTACTTCAAGAGCTGGAGGAACAAAAGCAGGATCGATTATTGTTAATAATACAATAACTGCAACCAATAGTAGTTCAGTAAATACTAGATCATTAAGTTTATTGGCAAGAAACAATGTTGTGGTTTATAAGGATATTGTATTAACAGGTAGTGGTTATGCTTCTCCGACTCCTTATCCAGTTCCGAATTTAGTGATGCGGGCAGATGTAAATGACATTGTAATTCAAGCAGGATTAAAATTAAATGGAACAGATCAGTCAGTAACTAGTGATACAGTAGCGAATGGTGGTGATATTACATTAACAGCAGCAGGTAGGGTAAGAATTGCTGCCAATGGTTATATAGAATCTAAAGGTGCAAATAACACTGGAAGTGGAGTGGGTGGTAATGGAGGAAAAGTAACATTAAATGGAACCAACGGAGTTTCTATATTATCTTATATTAATACAACAGCTGGTGCACGTGGAGGAACTTCAGATTTAACTTTATCAAGACCAGGTACATTAGTGATTGAAACTGCTAATGCTAGCCCAGGCGTATTTGATGGACAATCAGGCGCAACATTGGCTGTAGGAAATATTATTAAAAAAGGTACAGGTAAGATTGTATTAACTTCTACAAGATGGGCAGGTTATTCAAGTTCCTCAGATATTTTATATAAAGCCGCTGATACTATTTATGATGGAACTTTAAAACTAGGAACAGCTACCACATTAAGTGATAGTGCTAATATATATGTGAATACAGGCACCTACTCTGGTACGGGTGTTTTAGATTTAGGAGGATTTGATGAAACCATTGGAACCATTGCAGGTGCAGGAACTATAACAAGTACTGCTGGTTCATTAACTTTAAGCGGAGTAACGACATCATCCTCCAATCCAATTTTAACATTATTCTCAGGAGGTCTATCTGGTTCTTTTGGTTTAATAAAAAATGGTGTAGATAGTTTGCAAATTAGTGGAGACAATTCAACGTCTAATAATTATACAGGGGTGATTACAGTAACCAATGGTGTAGTAAAAGTAAGTAATCAAAATGCTTTAGGAACCACTGTAGGTAATACAATTATTAATGGAACAGGAACAGTTTTAATTGATAGTAATAATTATACCATTGCTGAACCTTTTAACATAAGTGCATCTGGTGTAGCAACCAATCAAGGTGCTATAAGAAATTTAGGAAAAGTAACGACATTATCAGGAGCAATCACATTAGGAGCGAGTGCGCGCATCACATCTGCGGGGTATAATACTGTTGAACCATTAGATAGTTTAATTATAAGTGGGGGTATTAATACAGCCAATGCTTCGTATGTATTAACCTTGGATGTGCAGGATGGTATGCGCATATCGGGAGTGATCTCTGGAGCTGGAGGGGTCACCAAAGTGGGTAATGATACATTAAGATTAACAAATGCCAATACCTATACTGCAGCGACGGTGATTAGTAATGGAGTTGTTCAATTAGAAAACCAAGATGCTTTGGGAAGTACCACAGCAGGTGTGACAGGCGCATCGACTACATCAGTGTCTGCAGCAAGTGCTAGTTTAGCCGCAATAAAAATAGTGGGTGCTAATTTTGTTATACCAGAAGCGATATCAATTTATGGAACTGGTGTAAATGGTACAGGTGCTATTAAAAATATGGGTGCTAAAAATACGCTATTGGGAAATATTACCACAGCGAGTGCAGGTTCGTTAATTAGTTCATTAGGAACAGCAACCGACGGAACGGACTCATTAGTTATAAGAGGTGGTATCACAAATACGAATGCGTTAACGATAAGAGCAGATCGTGCGGTGAGAATTGGTGATCAGGGTGTAGCGGGTAGTATTATCACAGGAGCGGGAGCGATTACAAAGACAGGATTAGATACATTGGTATTAAATAGTTCAAACACTTACACAGGTATTACGAGTGTAAGTAATGGAGTTGTCTTACTAAAGACAGCCGCGGGATTAGGGTCTGGCTTGAATGGAACTTCTGATCACACTACAGTTGCATCAGGTGCTGCTGTAGTGTTTGATTTAAATACGCTTACTATACCAGAGTTCTTTACCATTAATGGAACAGGTATAAATACAACGGGTGTTTTAAGATGGCCAAGTACAAGTACAGGTAATACTTTATCAGGTACAATACTTGTGAATGCAACAGGGTCAAGAATAAACTCAGATGCTGCAGCGCTAACATTGAGCAATGGAACAGCAGCAATAAATACAAGTACTAGTAATGCATTATCGATAGGAGGTCTAGGTGGTATAACGGTAACTGGATTATTATCAGGTGGCGGTACGATCACAAAAGATGGTACTGGGTCTTCAAGTATACTTACATTAAAGGGTAATAGTACATCCTTTACAGGAAGTATAGTTGTTGCAGCAAATAGTAATATTTTAAAAGTATCACCAACTGCGACAGGTAATACAAGTGTATTGGGAACCACTGCTGGATCTATCACAATTAATGATGGCAGTGCGATGCAGATAGAGGGAGGTGTAGCACTAGTTGCAAAACCAATCACAATATTTGGAACTGGAATTAATAATGATGGAGTTATTAGGAACTTAACTGGAACCAATACAATTACAGGAGCTGTCACAGTATCTTCAAATACAAGAATTAATGCAGATGCAGGTACTTTAACTTTTAGCAATGGTAATTCAATCACATTAGGTACAAATAGTTTAATTTTTGGAGGTAATGGAAATAGCACAGTTTCAGGTATTTTAGCGAGTACTCCATCATCTTCAACTGCAACTTTGACTAAAGAAGGATTAGGTACTTTAATTTTAGATGGAGAGAATACCTATTCAGGGGTAACAAATATTACATCTGGAATAGTTCAAGTGCAAAAATCAAATGCATTAGGAAGTCTATCAGGTGTAGGTTCAAGTAATACAATTGTATCTAATGGCGCGGCAATTCAGATATTTGGAACCAACATAAATATACCAGAAGCAATAAGTGTATACGGAACTGGTATTAGTAATGGAGGTGTAATAAGAAACTTTACTGGATCAACAGGCGTCAATGTATTATCCAATACTATTACATTAAATTCAGCTTCAAGAATAAATGTAGATGCTGGAAGTTTATCTATGACTTCTTCAACAGCAATAGCTACCAATACATATCCATTAAATTTAGGAGCAAATGGTTCCACATTTATGAGTGTAAGTGGGGCAATAACAGGAAGTGGTGATTTAACTAAGGATAGTACAGGTACTTTATATGTTAGTGGAAATAACTCAAGTTATTCTGGAGCAATTACTGTTTACAAAGGAGTAATGAATATTCAAAATAGTGATGCACTTGGAACCACAGATGTTGCTACAAGTGTATTAACCAATGGCGCTTTACAAATGCAAGGAGGTATTACGGTTTCAGAAGCAAATATTAACATCACTGGTACTGGTATCACTAATGACGGAGCAATAAGGAATATTTCAGGTAATAATATTTTTAGTGGTACTGTAAATTTAACTGGCAATTCAAGAATCAATTCAGATGCTGGTACATTATCTATGACCAGCAGTGGTACTTCTATTAGTATGGGAACGAATACTTTAAATATGGGAGGCCCTGGTTCAGGAAGTATATCAGTAAGTGGAGTAGTCGCAAGTGCTGCATCTGGTGCTGGTGCTATAACCAAGGATGGTGCAAGTACAAGTTATGTATACCTAAGTGGAAACAATACTTACACTGGAAATACAGTGGTTAGTAGTGGTGTGCTTAATATACAACATGCGAATGCTTTAGGAACTATTGCAGGAACCACTTCTATATCATCTGGTGCAGCACTAGAAATTCAAGGAGGCATTACATTGACTACTGAAACAATTAATGTTTCAAGTACAGGTATTAGCTCAGCTACTGGAGGCATTAGAAGCATTTCTGGAGCCAATACTATTCCTGGTATAGTCACCATTGCAGCTGCTTCTAGAATAAATGTAGATCAAGATGCACTTACATTAAATAATGCTACGAGTGCTATAGTTCTAAATTCAACTAATATCATTGGAGGGGCGGGCGATATTAATATTCCAGGAAAAATAACTGGAGTAACCTATACAAATACTTTAAGTAAAGATGGCGCAGGCACATTAACATTAAACAATAGTAGTAATGATTACGCTGGCCAAACTTTTATAACAGCAGGGATGGTTAAAATAAATAATCCAAAATCACTTGGAATAAGTACAGATCCATCACAGAATAATACATTAATTAGCGGAACAGGTACTGTGTATATTGATGGGGATGCACAAAATATTGCAGAAGCATTTAGTATTAGTGGCTCTGGAACAACAGTAGGTGGAGTAGCACAAGGTGCGATAAGAAATCCAAGTGGGTATAATACACTCTCCGGACCAATAACTTTAACAGGAAATGCAACAGTCGTTGCAACTGGAACGGCAACTACCGATTCTTTATTAATCACTGGAAATATTGCAACAGGTACAGCCACCAGTAGCTCTAATATCTTGACTTTAGATGTTACTAAAGGAGTACGTGTAACGGGTGTAATTTCCGGAACGGGAGGTTTGACTAAGTTAAGTGGTGATACTTTATTGTTGTACAATTCGGCTGCCAATACTTATTCTGGTATTACAACCATCAATGACGGTATCGTTAGAATTAAAACAACTACTGCTTTTGGAAATTCATCTAGTACAAGTACGGCCCAGACAATTATAAATGGAGGTACTTTATTAATAGATATTAATGGCTTTACTATAGCTGAACCATTTACAATAGGAAGTGATGGTATTTCTTTATCTGGAGTAGCACAAGGTGCAATTAAAACTTTGTATGGAAAAAATACTTTGTCTGGACAAATCACTTTAAGTGGCAATGCAAGAATTTTAGCAGGAACATTATCTGGAACTACTTCAGATTCTTTATTACTTGGCCCCATTGTTACTGCTTCTCCTTATGCATTGACATTAGTAACTAATGTTGGTTCTAAAGCTAATGGAATAATTTCAGGAGCAGGTTCCCTTGTTAAAGAAGGTTTAGATACGCTAATATTAAGTGCTGCAAATACATTTACTGGATCAACAAAAATTAGTGCAGGATGTTTATTATCTGGCATCGAT
>RGEC01000148.1 GCA_009918425.1 Bacteroidota bacterium | reverse complement strand
AGATCTCGTGGAGCAATCGGGCGAAATCCCGGGTGCGCTGGGTCGGTTGCTGCTGGAGCGCGGCCAGCACGGCCGTCGACAGGGCCTCGGCCATCGGTTCGTCGGCATTGTCGCGCAGGGCGGCGGCCAAGCGTTCCGGGGTCGCCTTGGCCAACCACGCCGATGCCGGCAGCCCTTTGGACGGGTTCATGCGCAGATCGAGGGGACCATCGTCCTTGTAGGTGAAGCCGCGGGACGGGTCGTCCAGCTGCATCGAAGAGACGCCCAGATCGGCGAGGATGCCATCGACCGCTCCGATGCCCAGGCCTCCCAGTCCGGCCGCCAGCCCGGCGAAGTTGCTGCGGACCGGAATGAATCGGGATTCATCCCATCCGTTCTGGCCTTCCGGTGTGAAATCGTCATCGTTCCATGCATCATTGCGTGTGTCGTAGAGGTTTTCCATGTTCCAGAAACCGATGACAATCTGCTTTTCTGTGTCTGCCGAAGGCTTTCGCTGTCCACTGCAGGAAATGGTTCCTAAGAATACCAGGAAACTGAGACAGTAAGCAGCCAAAGTGTACATTAATCTTGCAAAATTAACCATACCGCAAGATGCACCGGAATTAAGTTGTTTTAAACTTTATGTTATCAACGGAGTGTGAAATTCAATACTATGAATTCACCCATTCAAACCAGATATTCTGGTTAAACACGGGGATTTTATAATGTCTGCACAAGGCAATAGTATGGCCTGTCCCGCCGCTTTCCGGATTGCTTAAATCATCAAAAAAAATACCGGCACTAGCCGGTCCCCATTCACCATAGCCCAGTACCTTCGCAGTATCCCTGAGTATATATGCTGCTTTTATGGTGTTTTTATTCTTTTTGCCGGCCACGAAATCTTCTACCAGCCCGGCGGTGGAGGTATTCTGCTTGGCAGCGTATACCAATTCCGATTCGGATAACAGGTTATTTTGATCCAAAGACAGTGTATAACCGGCCAGGTTGTGTTTTTGGCGGTGACCTTCATACGGTGTAATTACCTGAAGGCGATTAGCATTTACAGCTGCAATGCCTTGTGAGAAATATTCATCCGCACCCGCGGCATTGCCACTCCTGAAAATCATGAATTGGGTTTTCTCCGCAAGCAGCCTGCTTAGCGCCCTAAGCTTGTATGCGTCTGAATCCGGAACATTTCTCTTACCTTCAAGTAAAACAACGCTTCCGTCATAATCAAATTGTTGGATAAATGCCTCTAATTGCAAAATATCAAAATGATTGCGATTCCGTATATTTCTTAAAGTTATCCAAAATTGCTTGCCAGCCCTGTCGCTGTAATTCAAGCGGGTTTTGAGATTCTGCGTCAAAAACAATTTCAACCCGGGTCAAACCATGAACGTCTAAAATTTCAAAAGACACGTTCCTACCATCAGCCATCTCAAAAATAAAGCTCTCTCCTAATTTCACATGTGTATATGTAGCCTTTAGGTTAAAACCAAAACTCCCATCCTTTGCTTCCATAAATACTGAATATTCCCCTCCAATTGTGAGATTGTTTTCAGCTTTTGGACAATGCCAATCGTCTGAGGCAAAATTCCAATTTACGATATGTTCTGGCTTTGTGTAGCAATTCCACACCTGATCTCCGGAAGCTTTTATTTCCGCTGATATTGCAATTTTTTCAGGCATATTCGCTGCTTACAAGATTATCGGCTGTAATTCGGAGCTTCACGGGTGATGGATATATCATGCGGATGACTTTCGCGCATACCTGCATTGGTAATTCTCACAAAAGTGGCCTGCTGCAGTTCATCCAGGGTGGAAGCACCGCAATAGCCCATACCTGCGCGCAATCCGCCCACCAGTTGATACACGACTTCGCTCAGATGGCCTTTATAGGCTACCGAACCCACAATCCCTTCAGGTACCAGTTTCGCCACTTCGTCTTCGGCATCCTGAAAATATCGGTCTTTACTGCCTTCCTTCATGGCTTCGATACTGCCCATACCCCGATAACTTTTTACTTTTCGTCCCTCGAAAAAGCTGGTTTCACCGGGTGATTCTTCGGTTCCGGCAAACAAGCCTCCTGCCATGATGGTTCCGGCACCGGCCACCAGGGCTTTTACCAGATCTCCGCTGTAGCGTATGCCACCGTCGGCAATAACGGGTACGCCTGTGCCTTTAAGTGCTTCAGCAGCGGCCAGTACTGCACTCAACTGTGGCATACCAATTCCGGCAATTATGCGTGTGGTACAAATTGACCCCGGACCCACGCCCACTTTCACGGCATCGGCACCTGCATCGGCAAGAGCCCTGGCACCTTCTGCGGTAGCAACGTTGCCTGCGATAATCTGAAGTTCCGGGAAAGTGGCTTTTAAACGCTTCACTTCATCAATTACCCCTTTGCTATGTCCATGCGCAGTATCAACTGCTATAACATCCACGCCCACAGCCACAAGGGCTTTCACGCGGTCCATGGTTTCTGCCGTAACCCCCACAGCAGCGCCTGCAAGCAAACGGCCGTGTGCATCTTTCACGGCACGGGGATAATGTTTTACCTTTTGAATATCCTTATACGTTATAAGTCCTTTCAGGTGAAAACGATCATCCACGATAGGCAGTTTTTCAACCTTACTGGATTCCAGTATAGCCTGGGCCCCTTTCAGGTCTGTTCCCATAGGTGCCACCACCAGGTTTTCGGAAGTCATTACTTCACTGACTTTGCGTGAGTAATCGGTCTGAAAACGCAAATCGCGGTTGGTAATAATGCCCACCAGTTTTCCGTCGTGGTCTATGACGGGTATTCCCCCGATTTTATGCTCTCGCATCAACCCCATGGCATCGCCCAGTGTAGCATCAGCGTGCAATACTACAGGATCGAGAATCATGCCGCTTTCGCTGCGTTTTACCTTTTTCACCTCTTCTGCCTGCCGGGCAATACTCATATTTTTATGAATGATACCGATACCGCCTTCACGCGCCATAGCAATGGCCATGCGACTTTCGGTTACAGTATCCATGGCCGCGCTGACCAGGGGAATATTCAAACGAAGTTTTTTGGTAAATTGCGTAGAAGTGTTGGCTTCACGGGGCAATACCTGCGAATAGCGGGGAACCACCAAAACATCATCAAATGTTAAACCTTCAAGGGAAATTTTGTCTGAAATCGACATGCAAATAATTATTTGTTATTTGCAGTGCAAAATTAGGTTGAAATTATGGTATTTCCTAATCATTTTGGATGATACACCTAAACAGGTATTTTACCCAATATTTCCACAAGGTTTCTCGTTTACGATTAAATATTGAAAATTTGCAATCCATGAAAAACCTAATACTCCTATTAATTCTGACAAGCACCGCCTTTCTTAAAGCACAGGACAAAGTTCTTACCAAGGCGCGCACAGCGCTTCAGAACAAGCAGTGGTCTCGCGCACAATCGATTGCAGAATCAGTTGTACAGGATGATAAAACCGCTGTTGAATACTGGTATATAAAAGCTTCAGCTGAATACGAGATGAGCCAGATGGACAAATACCGGGGCGGAAAAGTCAATTATTTCAAAGAGAGTGCAAAAAGTGCGGTAAAAGCCCGAACAAAGGATGTTAATGGCAGGTATTATGAAACATACGCCAAATGGATGAAAAACATTACCGAACAAAATAATAAAGAGGCTATGGCTGCCTACGCCCAAAACAGTTATGCAAGGGCTATTCAGCTCTACAAAAACAGCTATATGCTCACCGGCGATACGATAGCCTATGGAATGCTTGGCCTCAGTTATACGAAAGACCGCCAGGAACGCGAAGGAATAAAGATTCTTAAAACCGTTGCAAGTTGGAATTTTGGAGCTTATTCAGCGCAGAACTGCAAAGGAACGTATATGCGCGAACCCTATGAATTGTTGAGCAATTATTACCTCAGCAAAGGGTTTTATGACAGTGCCCTAAACTATACTGAGATGGGCCTACAGGTATATTCTTCCAACATAATCCTGAAAAACAATATCAGAACTATTGTAAACAATGACATTGCAATTGCAGCAAAGCAAGGGTACAACAGCGCATACATAGAAGTAATTAACAGGGCGCTGAGTTACTTTCCTTCGGACACTGCCTATTTAATCTATCAAAACAATTACTACTTGAGCAAACTGGGCACACTCACAAAAAACAAACCCTGGGATGAAGCCGGATCTATGCTGACACAGTTTTACCGCATGAAAAAAGAGGCTGTTGCCAATGGTGTTGTAAACCCTGCAGATGTATTTCTGATTAAAGACAGCACGGCATTTTTATACCAATGTCTGGATTACTTCCTACGGAGGAATCAGCCCGGAAGTATTGCCTTCCACTTCAAAAAATGGTATGCCTCCCAGAAGGGTATTCCTGCGGTAGATGAGCCCATCATGGAAAGTCTTTTGAAATCGCCACCCCAGACGATCAGCCGAAAACTAATTTCCGTCCTGTTTGCGGACGCCAGGGAAGATTATCCCAAAAATAAAAACATTTCACAATACCGTCTTAATTTCTTTAACACATGGTCATCCAAGCCTGTGAAGGCCGCTGAAACACTCCTTCAGCTGGAAATGTGCGAGGCGCTGGTCATTGACTTCCCCAAAGACAAAACGCTGCCTGTAACACGCATGAACCTGTTATTCAAGTGCGCTGATACTGCTGTAAAGGAAGAAAATATGTATTCGGCTTGGCGGTATTTAAACCGATTGGAAGCACTGAATCCTGAAGCAGCTGCGTTCGACAAATTGTATAAGCGCCTGGCAGAAAAGGATTTTATAGTTCGCTATTCCCAGACAAGGATTGCCTATCAGACCAAAAACGGAGTAAAGCGAGCAGCCACCGGATGGGATGGAAACAGCAACCTTTGCAAGGCCGGCAGCCTGCCGGATACAACACTGTACAAGGTTATTGACCGCCTCAATTATTTCAGGCAGAATGCCGGTGTAAAACAACCCATGGTATTAAGTATGGATAAGGTGAAAAAATGTCAGGAAGCAGCCGTGATGTTTGCTCCAATTGGCATATTCAGCCGCGAACCCAAGCCTGAAACACACCAATGTTTCAGTCGCAATGCCGCAGAGGCAGCGGCCAATGCTCAGGCCATCCTGGAATCAAACCCTGCGCAGTGTGTGACCATTTTTATGGATGACCGAAAAAGCGATGAAATGATTAACAGGCGTAGTATCCTTAATCCGGGTAGCCAATATGCCGGATTTGGAAGTGCCGAGAACAACTCTGTGTTTTGGCTGCTTGACCTGGCTCCCACTGCTGATTCTTCGTGGTATAAAAATCATTTTATAGCATGGCCAAACCGCTACTGTCCCAAAATGCTGTTTATGGACAAATGGACCTTTAGCATGGATGCAGCATTACAGGGTGCAGACGTTAAGATTTTTGATGAAAACAACACCGAAGTTCCTACAAATGTCATTTACCAACCGGCCGGACAACTAAATCACCCAATGCTGTCTTTCAGGCCTGCAGCCGACTTGGGCGACAAAAAACCCGGCACTCGATGGCAGGTGAAGATCACGCTCAAAAACAAAAAGACCTACCAATACAGCGTAACCGTAATCTAAGCAAGGAATTCTGCTGAATTAATTCCAAATGAGG
>RGEC01000147.1 GCA_009918425.1 Bacteroidota bacterium | reverse complement strand
ATCACAGTACGCGATACTTCAGTGCCAGCTACTGTGGTAACCGGAACAGCCTCAACCATCTGTAAAGGAGAGTCAGTAACTCTGACGCTGAACGGCGGATCATTGGGCGCAGGTGCTAGCTGGAAATGGTATAGCGGCTCATGCAGCGGTACTTCGTTAGGTACAGGTACTTCGGTAACCTTATCACCGCAAAGCACAGTAACCTATTATGTAAGAGCAGAAGGGACCTGTAACAATACAGCTTGCAAGACCTACAGTGTAACAGTACGTGACACATCTGTACCGGCAAGTTCTGTAACAGCGGGCTCAAGCAGTATCTGTAAGGGCCAGAGCACTACGGTGAGTGTGTCAGGTGGAAGTCTGGGCACAGGCGCCACATGGAAGTGGTACAGTGGTTCATGCAGTGGTACTTCCATAGGCACAGGCTCGAGCTTGAGTGTAACTCCGAATACAACAACCACGTATTATGTAAGGGCAGAAGGCACTTGTAATAATACGGTATGTAAGAATATAACGGTGACTGTAAAAGACACTTCTGAACCGGCAATTTCCATCAATGCAGCAGACACAACCTGTGATGGTAAGTTTGTCATAATGACTGTAACCGGTGGTAAAAAAGGCTTCGGTGCTTCTTGGCAGTGGTATCGCACAGCCTGTGGCGGTTCCGGAATACCTTTCCTGGGTTCAGGCGATACTTTGAGAATCAAACCGGGTGTGGGTAATCACGACATCTACCTGAGAGCACAGGGATCTTGTAATACAACAAAATGTGTAAATACTACAATTACTGTAGTAGATACGAGTGTTAAACCTTCTAATGTAACAGCCAATGCCATTTGCTTGGGAACTACAGCGACATTAAATGTATCGGGGGGAAAACTTGGATACAATGCTAAATGGAAGTGGTTCAGCACTTGTGGTGGCACATCATTAGGAACAGGAAGTTCCTTAGCCGTAACTCCAACTGCAGTTGGTACATACACGTATTATGTAAGGGCAGAAGGTCCATGTAATACTACGGGCTGTGCAACTGTAACATTAACCGTAAGAGATACGAGCAAACCTGCAACCGGTATTTCAGGTCCTACAACAATTTGTCAGCGTAGCACACCTATGGTCTTCAAACCTATTGGAGGAAATCTTAGCCAAGGTGCTACATGGACCTGGACAAGGGTAGCGTGCCATGGCAGTTCAGACCTCGGTATCAGCTTCACCTTCTACCATTTGCGTAGGAGAAAGTGCCACATTGTCTATAAGTGGTGGTCAGACCGGTTCAAACGGCAGCTGGAAGTGGTATACCACTGCTTGTGGAGTAGCCTCTGCCGGATCCGGCTCCAGTATTTCTGTTAGTCCCGGTACTGTGGGCACTACTACATATTATGTTCGTGCTGAAGCTACTTGTGGTAACACTATCTGTAAAACAGTGGTACTAACCGTGAGAGACACCTCGCAGCCTGTAGTGAGTATTTCAGGTACTACAACCATTTGTCAGGGTGCCTCCACAACCCTAAGCACCAATGGCGGAAGTCTTGCAGCCGGAGCATCATGGAAATGGTATAGTGGTTCATGCGGTGGCACATCAGTAGGAACAGGCAGCAGCGTTTCTGTTTCGCCCTCATCTACAACGACATATTTTGTGCGCGCGGAAGGAACTTGCAAAAACTCACCTTGTAAGAGTGTCGTAGTTACAGTTCGTGATACTTCAAGGCCTGCCACTTCTATTTCCGGTACAGCAACAGTTTGTAAGGGCTCATCTACCACATTAAGTGTAAATGGGGGCTACCTTGGAAACGCAGCCAGCTGGAAATGGTATAGCGGTTCATGTGGTGGCACATCTATTGGAACTGGTAGCAGCATATCCGTAAGTCCTGCTTCCAATACCACCTATTTTGTTCGTGCGGAAAGTTCTTGTAACAACACTATTTGCCGCAGCGTAAATGTAACCGTTCAAGACACTTCAATTCCAGGTTTGTTTATAAGCGGCAATACAACCATTTGCCGTGGTCAAAGCAATACATTTACCCTTGTTGGTGGCACACTGGGAACCGGTGCTTCATGGAAATGGTATAACAGCAGCTGTGGAGTTGGCAGTGCAGGCACAGGTTCAACCTTAACAGTGACGCCCACTATCGCCGGAACATATACTTATTATGTTCGTGCAGAAGGTACTTGTGGAAACTCCGCCTGCATTAGTGTAAATCTAACAGTAAGAGATACTTCAGTGCCTGCAACAAGCGTTAGCGGCACAACTACTCTCTGCAAAGGCCAGAGCACTACCTTAAGTGTGGTAGGCGGTTCATTGGGTCATGGTGCAGCGTGGAAATGGTATCAGGGAAGTTGTCTGGGATCTTTCTCCGGAACAGGAAGCAGCCTGACACTTACCAATCTCGCACCGGGCTCTTACACCTATTATGTTCGTGCAGAAGGTACTTGTAATACAACTATTTGCAGAAGCATCAGCCTCACTGTGAGAGATACTTCAACACCTGCCACTTCAATAATTGGTACTTCTACCATTTGTCGCGGTCAGAGCTCTGTGCTTACCCTTACAGGGGGCAGTTTAGGTACAGGTGCCAGCTGGAAGTGGTATGAAGGCACTTGCGGCGGAACGGCTGTTGGTACAGGCGTTACCATAACCGTAACCCCTGCGCCGGGTACTTATACCTATTTTGCACGTGCTGAAGGTCTGTGTAACAATACTATATGCCAATCATTCCAGCTGACAGTAAGAGATACTTCTATTCCTGCAACATCGGTTAGTGGTACATTGTCAACACTTTGTGTTGGCCAGACCACTACGTTATCTGTGAATGGTGGTTCACTCGGAACCGGCGCTAGCTGGAAGTGGTATCTGGGTAGTTGTGGTTTCACTACCGTAGCCAATACAGGATCAACATTTGTATTGAACCCTACCGTGGCGGGAACGTATACTTACTTCGTACGTGCAGAAGGAACCTGTAATACAACTCTCTGCAGAAGCTTTACCATCACTGTTCGTGACACCTCAGTTGCTCCATCTGCAATAACAGGTACGTCAACCCTTTGTCAAGGCCAGCAGACTACACTGGCAATGACGGGTGGTTATCTGGGTACCGGAGCAACCTGGAAATGGTATTTGGGTTCATGCGGCGGAACTGCAATAGCCTCCGGTGTTACCAGTATCACAGTGAGTCCTGCTACAGCTGGAACGTACACGTATTTTGTGAGGGCAGAAGGAATCTGTAATAATACCATTTGCAGAAGCTTCACTGTTACAATGCGTGATACCTCTGGAAAGCCTTTGTCTATCAATGGCCCGGACACAGTGTGTGAAGGTGTTGCCATTAATCTATCCAGAAATGGGGGTGTTACCGGCACAGGAGCAACCTGGAACTGGTACAGAAATGCTTGTGGTGGCAGCGGTGTACCATGGGTTGGAAATGGCAATAACATCTCGGTTAAAATGGGTAGTGGCGAGCACTTCTTCTATCTGAAAGCGGATGGTATTTGCAATACTACCTCATGTGTGGTGAAAAAGGTAGTTGTTGTTGACAGCAGCATTCGTCCTTCTAATAGCAATGAATTCTTTACAACCTGTCTGGGTAATAAACGTACCCTGACGATTAACGGAGGTCGTTTGGGTTACAGGGCTACCTGGAAATGGTTCTCTACTTGTGGAGGCACCGTTTTGGGAACAGGACCAAGCCTGACAGTTACACCCACAGCACCCGGTTCTTATACCTACTATGTAAGGGCTGAAGGACCTTGTAACACAACACCATGTGCAGCTATAACCTTCACTGTAATTGACAGCAGTAAACCTGCAACCGCCATATCCGGACCATTGTCTGTTTGTCCGGGCAATACACCCTTCACCCTGAAGCGTGTGGGTGGCTACCTAAGCGGTAACGCAAAATGGGTATGGACCCGCGTAGCTTGCTCTGGTACTCCTGGTCAGGTAGGTATGGGTTCAGGTGACAGTATAACCCTAACCCCCAACATGTTAAGTGTAGGAACCCATACATTCTATCTGAAGGCTGACGGAGGTTGCAACCCAACTGCTTGTGTATCATTTACCATGACAATTCGACAAGCACCTTCTGCACCATCGGCCATCAATGGCTCTACCAACATATGTAAAGGTCAGAGTACCACCCTTTCTGTGAGTGGCGGAGTGCAGGGTACGGATGCCAGCTGGACTTGGTACAGTGGCTCATGCGGTGGAACACCTGTAGGCACAGGATCCAGCATATCTGTATCTCCCACAGATACTACAACCTATTTTGTAAGGTCTGAAGGGCCATGCGGAATCACAGGCTGTGCATCTGTGCGTGTGGATGTAATTCAAACTCCTGCAGCACCCGTGGCTATTACTGCCAATTATAATCAGGCATGTTCAGGAACACCGGTTAAGTTGTATGCCAATGGTCCGGCATTGCTCAACGGAGAATCCCGTAAGTGGTATATCAACAATTCAGGTGTACTTACCCCTATCGGCACAGGTGACTCAATAACAGTAACCTTAAGCACAACTACTGATATTGAACTGAGAACAGAAAACCGTTGCTTCAACAGTGCATCTGTAACCAAGCAAATCAGCATCCTGAACTCTCCTGTGGGAACCTGGGTTGGTGTGAAAAATAGCAGCTGGCATGAAAGTGACAACTGGTGTGGTGGAATTCCAACTGCAACCACTGACGTGGTAATTCCTTCCGGAACGCCTAATCAGCCTGTTATTACAGCCACAGCTTCAGCGCGCAATTTGACTATCAATTCGGGTGCAGATCTTAACATTGCAGCCTCCGGAAATTTGAGTCTTAATGGTTCATTCACAAAGTCGGGAACCTTTACTTCAGCCGGATATGTTGCCTTCCGTTCCGGAGGTGCAGTTACCGCTGACGGTTTCTCAACCCGCGACCTGGAAATAAACCTGGCGGGAGAGGTTACCCTGAATGGTAATGTGACTGTTAATGGAACACTCGTAATGGGCAATGGTTCCGTAATCACAGGATCTTATGAGGTGAACGTGACCAACGACAATGCCAATGCGGTAATTACCACCGGAGGAAACAACAACTTCCGCAACGGTTGGATTGCAGGTAACCTGCGCCGCAGTATAAAGGCTGTAGACAGCACCTACCATTTCCCTGTAGGTAGCATCGCAGAAGGCAACAATGCTGAATTCATCAACCACAATGTGGCCGGTGTATCTTCAGTGCTTGCACATTTCAGGCCCAAACCCGGAAATGATGTAGGTTTGAATGTGTACGAAACTGCAACTGCAAACCCTTATGGCAGTGTAAGTAACGGTGGTGTCTGGTACCTCGAGCCCAACGGTGGAATTACTTCCGGTAATTTTGACCTTAAGCTTTGGTTCCATAACCAGGCAACATTTACTGCAGGTTTGGTAGACAACAGCTTCTCGATACTCAACAGACCTGCTTCAAGTACACTGGCAACAGACTGGGTTAAACCTGCAACAAATTCGACCTATATAGCAGGTACCGTTTCATCCGGTTATGTACAGCGAAATGGAATCAACAATATGGGTCAGTTTGGAATGGGTATTACCCTATATCCGGTGAGTGTTAAAAATACCACTGTAAGCAACATCATAAAAGTACAGCCCAATCCTTTCCATGCATCCTTCAA
>RGEC01000146.1 GCA_009918425.1 Bacteroidota bacterium | reverse complement strand
AGGCTTACACAAAGCTTATTCATCTTTGCTCAAACCGACACCCGAAAGGTATTTCTGCATGTACTTTCCCAGTATGTCAAATTCGATATTCACGGCATCACCGGGCTTCAAGGATCGCAAATTTGTATGTTCCCATGTGTAGGGTATGATAACAACCGAAAATGCATTCACCAAGCTGTCTACTACGGTAAGGCTTACACCATTAATACAAATACTGCCTTTCTGAACCGTCATACCTGCATTGCTGTCGTGCCTGAATGTCAGCTTCCATGAGCCGTTGCAGTCTTCCACGCTTAACAACTCCGCTTTCGTATCCACATGTCCCTGCACAATATGTCCGTCGAACCTTCCATTTGCAGGCATGCACCTTTCCAGATTTACCAAAGTTCCGTTTTTCCAGGCTGATAAAGTCGTGCGGTTTAGCGTCTCTTCCACTGCCGTGACGCTGTACGTCCTTTCATCTTTTCCGGTAACGGTCAAACATACCCCATCGTGGCTCACGCTTTGATCTACTTTTAATTCTGCCGTGAAGGGGCTCTCCAGCCAAAAACGAAGGTTGCTGCCTTCCCTTTCAACCTGCAAAACTTTTCCCAAACCTTCGACGATACCGGTAAACATGACTGCAAAGGACGTACAAATATCTGAAATAACTGACACATTGACACATTCCCCTGTTTGGCAAAACGTTTGATTGTAAGAGAGCAAATGATTGACGAAACGCTGAATACCGAACCTGAAAACCCTGCAGAAGAGCCACAGACAAACGAAAATCCTGCTGAAAAAGAAGCTGCAGGAACCGAAACCGCTGAGCCTCAGACACCCGAACAGCTGCTGGCAGAGGAGAAGGACAAATACCTGCGTCTGTACAGTGAATTTGACAATTACCGTCGCCGTACTACCAAAGAACGTTTTGAGCTGCTTCAGACCGCCGGCAAGGATGTTATAATTTCAATGCTGGAAGTAGTAGATGATTTTGAGCGTGCACTAAAAATTCTTGAAAATGCTGAAGGGGATGTGAAAACAAAACTTGAGGGTTTTGAACTCATTTACAAAAAACTTATTTCTCAACTGGAAGCCCGGGGCGTAAAACCCATGGACTGCAAAGGAAAACCTTTTGATGTTGAATTCCACGAGGCTATTACCAGATTTCCCGCACCCACTGAAGCCGATAAGGGTGTGGTGATTGATGAAGTGGAAAAAGGATACTTATTAAACGGGCATGTGCTTAGATTTGCCAAAGTGGTTGTAGGAGAATAACACAATGGCAAAACGCGATTACTACGATATTCTGGGCGTTTCACGCAATGCCAGTGCGGATGAAATTAAAAAAGCATACCGCCAGCTTGCCATCAAATATCACCCCGATAAAAATCCGGATGATAAAGATGCTGAAGAAAAATTCAAGGAGGCGGCTGAAGCATACGATGCCCTTAGCAACCCCGAGAAAAAGCAGCGCTATGATCAGTTTGGACATGCAGGTATGGGTGGAGCAGGTGGTGGCGGCTTCAATATGGACGATATCTTCAGCCAGTTTGGAGATATTTTTGGCGATAACGACTTTTTTGGTTCCTTTTTTGGTGGACAAGGCGGCAGGCGCGGCGGCCCCAGAAGGCAACCCGGCAGCAATATCCGTATTCGCATAAAGCTAACCCTGGCCGAAATGCGCCACGGCGTAGAAAAAAAGGTGAAATACCGCCGCATGGTCGAGGCCGAAGGCGTTCAATACAGCGATTGCAAAAATTGCGGAGGAACAGGTAGTGTGCGCAAAATAACCAATACCTTCCTTGGACAAATGGCCACCACAGCGCCATGTCAGGTTTGTCAGGGAATGGGACGTACCATCACCTCAAAACCCCGAGAAGCTAATGAACAAGGTTTGGTTGGGCAGGAATTTGAAACAACCATTAAAATACCGGGTGGCGTAGCCGAAGGTATGCAGCTAAGTGTAAATGGACAGGGAAATTCCGGACCCGGTGGCGGCCCTGCGGGTGATTTGATTGTGCTTATTGAACAAATTGAACACGAAGAATTGCAGCGCGATGGGAATCATGTAATCTACACTTTGTGGCTATCTTTCCCCGAAGCGGCCCTGGGCGCATCCGTAGAAGTCCCTACACTGGATGGAGCGGCCAAAATTAAAATTGACAGCGGAACACAGCCCGGAAAAGTTTTACGCCTAAAAGGCAAGGGCTTCCCCGATCTGAATGGATACGGCACCGGCGATCAGCTAATACATGTGCAGGTATATGTACCTACCAAACTCAATTCTGAAGAAAAAGATCAGTTGTTAAAACTGCAAGACAGCAAAAATTTCAAACCCGAGGAAAAAGACAAATCCTTTTTCGATAGGATGAAGGATATGTTCTAAGAGTAGCTGATTAAGCTATTCCCAGTTTTGTTTTAAGTCCTTTGTTAAGTTCTTCCAGAAATTCTTCCGTGTGAAGATACTGACCATCGGTTACCTTATCCCCGTAAATGCAAACAGCCAGGTCCTTGGTCATTTTACCGCTTTCTACGGTTTCAATGCATACTTGTTCCAGGGTATTACAGAAATCAATCAGTGCCTGATTGCCATCCAGTTTGCCGCGATGCTCCAAACCACGGGTCCAGGCAAAAATACTGGCAATGGGATTGGTGCTGGTTTTCTTGCCTTGCTGGTGCATTCGGTAATGGCGTGTAACTGTTCCATGTGCCGCCTCTGCTTCTACGGTTTTTCCATCGGGTGTAACCAGCACGCTGGTCATCAGTCCCAGTGAGCCAAAACCCTGAGCCACGGTATCGCTTTGCACATCGCCATCATAGTTTTTGCATGCCCACACAAAATTGCCATTCCATTTCAGGGCACTGGCCACCATGTCGTCAATCAGGCGATGCTCATAGGTAATGCCTTTGGCGTCCATGGCGGTCTTGAATTCAGACTGGTAAATGTTCTCAAAAATATCCTTGAAACGACCATCGTATTTTTTCAAAATGGTATTTTTGGTGCTCAGGTACAAAGGCCAACCTTTGGCGATGGCCATATTGAAGCAACTGCGGGCAAAACCGGCAATACTTTCATCGGTATTGTACATGGTCAATGCCACACCATCGCCTTTGAAATTGTATACCTCAAACTCCTGCACGGTTCCGTCTTCACCCTCAAATTTCACGGTCAGTTTGCCTTTCCCTTTGGTAACGAAATCGGTAGCGCGGTACTGATCTCCAAAAGCATGACGACCTATGCAAATGGGAGCGGTCCAGTTCGGAACCAGACGGGGCACATTGCTGCAAACAATAGGCTCACGAAAAACCGTTCCATCCAGGATATTACGGATAGTACCGTTGGGGCTCTTCCACATTTGTTTCAGGTTAAATTCCTTCACACGGGCCTCATCAGGTGTGATGGTAGCGCACTTAATACCCACGTTAAACTGTTTAATGGCTTCCGCCGCATCCACAGTTACCTTATCATCAGTAGCATCCCTGTTTTCCATTCCCAGATCATAATATTTAATATCTATATCAAGATACGGGAGGATAAGTTTGTCCTTGATAAAATGCCAGATAATCCGGGTCATTTCATCGCCATCAAGCTCTACTACGGGGTTTGCAACTTTTATCTTATTCATAATTTGCCGCAAATATACGGCTAAATCGGCATCAAAATAGGCGCAGATTATCCATTAATCAAGGAAATTGCCGGAAAATCTGCCAGGTTTTTTTTGAATGTTACAATCAGACTTCGTCTAATTTTCAGGGTGATTTTAACGGTTGATGTATATTCCCGATTCACAATGCGGGACTGGGTTCGTTCAGCCATTCGGTAAATTTCCTGCTCGGTATCAAAAGCAGCTTCCAGCGTTACTTCATCTTCTACAAATTGCTTCACCCTTCCGGCCGCATGAATGGCTGCTTTGGCAGTTTCGCCGTAGGCATTAATTAAACCGGGAATGCCCAACTGGGTTCCGCCATAGTAGCGCACCACAATAACCAACACATTGGTTAGTCCGGCAGAGAGAATCGCCCTCAAAATGGGCCTGCCTGCGGTATTGGAAGGTTCCCCATCGTCTGTACTGCGCTGATATGACTGATCGGGGTGCATTACAACTGCATAACAATGATGGGTAGCATCCGGGTACTGCTTTTTAATTTGTTGCAAATAATTTTTCATGTCCGATTCTATCCATACCGGAAATGCATAACCCATAAAGCGGCTTCCCCTATCGCGCAGTGTCGATTCGCCGTTACCGGCCGGTTCGGTATATTCATCCGAAAAAAGCATGGATATTCATGAGTAATACAGCCAGTGCAGCAAGTATCAGCCCTACATAACCTGCCTTACTGATTTTTTCTTTGAAAAACAGAATGGAAATGAGCGTACTCACCCACACCACGCCAATATTATTTACCGCAAAAAACCAGGCCGTTTGGCCTTTATATGCGCCAATAGCTCCAAACATGGCTATCAGCGATGCATAATTCGTACAGCCCAATACTACACCGCCAAGAATTTCTTTCCAGTCCGGCAACTTGCCTTTTTGAAACAGCATAAGGGTTAAACCTATAACCCCGGCACCGCCAAATACAACGGTACTTATTGTGTAATCATCCACATCATTGCCAAAATTATGTTTTACAAGATTCAATCCGGTGTCTACCATACCAGAACCAAGAAACACCAACAACAACACCCAAAGCCCACGCAATCCTTTACCTCCATTGTTTTCAGGTCTCATCAAATACACACTAAAAACAGACAACAGCATACCCAATAGTATAAACATACCGGGTTTTTCATGTAGCAACAACATGCTAACCGCAGCAGGAATCACTACGCTCATTTTGGCTGCCACGGATGTAGCGCCCGCCCCTGCCAGCCCTGTTCCCAGACCCATTAGGTAAAATGCCGAAATAAACAATAACCCCATTCCCACCACAAAAGGGAACCAATGCTGTTCCCATACCGCTTGAGATACAATGTTATGCTTGCCCAGCAATAGATTACCCAAGACAAAACAAGTTACATAATTAACCACGATAGCAGGAAATACCCGGATTTCAAATCGGGCAAAAAACTTAAAAATCACCATCAAAGCTGCACTGCTGAGGATGCTAAAGATTAACCACATGACACTGCTCCTCTTCTGTAATATTCAATTATATCGGTATCCGTTTCCTCAGAATCATGCAGTTTCCACTGAATATCCGGCGACTTTAAACCTGCTGATATTTTCAGATGTTTACTGCGTATAATTCTGATTTCATCTGCAAACCCACTGCGCAGAAAGCTTTTCAGTGTTTCAAAACCGCCTTCTACCAACACGGAAGCAATTTGTTTTTTATACAATATCTCCAGGACATCCGCCAAAGTAAAGTCCTGCCGCAATTTTAGCCATTCATTATCCGCAACTTTCTTGCTTATCAATGTATTCAAAACCATAGTAGGCGAAGTACCCTGCAATGTGGGTGCCCGAAGATTGGGGTCAATGATTACGCGCAGGGGATTCTTCCCGGGAAAGAATCGTGTGTCCAGCAATGGTTTATCCATGATGGCGGTGTTTGCACCAATCAGCACGGCATCTTCTTCACCCCGCCAGCGGTGCAGCATCGCTTCCTCACCACGGGCGATGCGGCGGCCTTCGACCGATCCGTGGCACGGCT
>RGEC01000145.1 GCA_009918425.1 Bacteroidota bacterium | reverse complement strand
GACATGTGCACCGGCTTCATGAACCACTCAGGCTGAAACGCACCAATACCCAGCATGGCATAATCCAGGCCGGGAAAAAGTTCACTTAACTCCTTAAAATGGCTTCCATAGCCGCTGTCGCTGCCAAAATAAACTGAACGGTTTCCGGATTCAATAACAAATGCTCCCCACAAACGTTTGTTTGTGTCCCGAAGCATGCGTCGGCCCCAGTGACGGGTAGGCAGGTATGTTATTTTAATGTTTTCAAAACCATGAAATTGCTGATACCATCCCATTTCAACCATGTGGTTATGACCCCATTTGCGGAGGAGTCTGCCCATATTCAGTCCGGTAATTACTGTTGCCCTGGGATTCAGGCGCATCAATCTTTTTAGTGACTTTTCATCGCAATGATCGCGATGGTCATGGGAGACGAGTATGTAATCAATTTCACCAAATGCGTGGGGTGTATAGGGTTGTTTCACCCTGTGTTTTAAAAATCGTGCGCTGAACAATACCGGATCAATAAGCATAGATATTCCATTCAGCCGAAGAAAAAACCAGGCATGTCCCAGCCAAACTATGCAGTCGTCATTTTTTCGTCTGAAGAGACTGTCGGCAAGGCTTTCCGGTTTCCAAAGGTCCAGTTTTTTCTCTTTTTTAAAAGGACGTGGACCGGTTTGCCATCGCCACACATCTTTAAACTTTGGAATATGCGGAAATTCATGATTACAGAAACGACCTTTCTTGTCAAGAGGATTGCCGTTCCAACCGGGTTTGATGATAGGCAAGGAAGGATTATAAATCATTATGCACAAAGTTTTTATGGAACAGCCACAAAAAAGGCCGCTTCTTACAGCGGCCTTTTTTTGTTATCAGTGCTGTTCTTTGCAGCAACCTTTTTTATCGTCCTTACCAATATATTTTCCACTGGCATCATACATTTTCATGCATTCAGCTTTTTCCTCGGCAGAGCAACCTACGCTGTCACAATGCTTTGCACATTCTTCTTTGGTCATTATTGCGCATTTGCTCATATCGCATTTAGCGGCAACTGAATGGTGGTCGTCGCATTGTTCGGTTTTGGCTTTGCAGCAGTCTTTGTCGTTCTTGCCACCCAAAATTCCGTTACCACCTGCTATGTAAGGGGCAATTATCAGCGAAACGATAGAAGTTAACTTGATAAGAATATTCATGCTGGGACCGCTGGTGTCTTTGAAAGGATCGCCAACGGTGTCACCGGTAACAGATGCTTTGTGCGGTTCAGATTTTTTGTAATAGGTTTCACCATCAATCTCAACACCCTTTTCAAAGGATTTTTTGGCATTATCCCATGCACCACCTGCGTTATTCTGGAAAATTCCCATTAGCACACCGCTTACGGTAATGCCGGCAAGCAGACCACCCAAAACTTCAGGGCCGAAAAGGAAACCTACCAATACAGGAGAAATAAGGGCAATGGCACCCGGAGCCACCATCTGACGAATTGAAGCCTTGGTGCTGATTTCAACGCATTTCTCATATTCGGGTTCGGCTTTGTACTCCATAATTCCGGGAATCTCGCGGAACTGACGGCGTACTTCTTTCACCATATCCATGGCGGCCGAGCCTACAGCCGAAATGGCCAGTGCTGAGAAAATGAAAGGTATCATACCACCCACAAAAAGCGCAGCCAATACAGGAGCTTTATAAATATCAATACCTGTGATGCCTGCAACACCTACGAAAGCTGCAAACAGAGCCAGAGAGGTTAATGCAGCAGATGCAATGGCAAATCCTTTTCCGGTTGCTGCAGTAGTGTTACCAACTGCATCGAGAATATCAGTACGTCCACGAACTTCCTCCGGCAAATCACTCATCTCGGCAATTCCACCTGCGTTATCAGCGATAGGGCCGAAAGCATCGATGGCAAGCTGCATGGCTGTAGTGGCCATCATACCGGCGGCTGCAATCGCTACGCCGTACAAACCGGCAAACATATAAGAAAGGAATATTCCGGCAGCCAGGGTAATGATTGGAATTACAGTCGATTCCATACCCACGGATAAACCGCCAATGATATTGGTGGCGTGTCCGGTGCCTGATTTTTGAACAATTGACAATACGGGTTTCTTGCCCATGGCTGTGTAGTACTCGGTTATCCAGCTCATGATGGCACCCACCACAAGGCCGGTAATGATGGCATAGAAAACACTCATCGAGGTAAATTCAACACCGCGAAGTGATAGTTTTTCAGGCAACATCATGGTTACAGCAAAATAAGAGGCCACCGCAGTAAGAATGATGGAAGACCAGTTACCCAGATTGAGCGCTTTCTGCACGTCACCGTTATCATCTTTGATGCGAACAAATAATGTTCCGATGATGGAGAATATCAAGCCCATACCGGCTATAACCATAGGAAGCAGTATGGGAGACATACCGCCATAATTATCAGTAACGGAAATTTCCTGACCAAGAACCATGGTAGCAAGAATGGTGGCTACATAAGAGCCGAAAAGGTCAGCACCCATGCCGGCTACATCGCCAACGTTGTCACCCACGTTATCTGCAATGGTTGCAGGGTTTCGGTGATAGCTTCACCACTGCCGGCATAAAACATGTTGTAAAAAACAATGAAAAGGCCACCCAGACCCAGCACCGCCAAACCGGCAACGCCCAACCCCATTACGGTACCGCCACTAAATGAAACGCTTAGTGCTTTTGTAAGGCTACTGCGGGCAGCCTGGGTAGTTCTTACATTGGCTTTGGTAGCGATGCGCATTCCAAAATAACCGGCTAGAGCAGATAAAAAAGCCCCAATTAGAAAAGATACTGCAATTATGGGATGTGAATGAACGGTTGCCTTGCCATCCGAATCAGGTAATGTTAATGTACCGCTATAGGCCAGTAATGCGGCTGCAATAATGGCAAAATAGCTCAGTACTTTCCATTCAGCGCGCAGGAAAGCCATGGCGCCACGGGCAATTTTACCTGCCAAATTTTGCATTTTTTCATCTCCGGCATCCTGTTTTGATACCCAGGCGCTTTTAATAGCCATCATAATCAATCCTACCAAACCAAGGGCAGGAATCAGATACAATATTGAAGTTGTCATATTGAGTTGCTTGAAAATTGGGGTGCGAAATTACGTTTTTTATCTGAATACTATGTAATTCTGCATAATAATTCGGTGCTTGGGTGTGTTTTCGCACTAATTTTGTAGCCGTGGGAATCATCATCAAAACCCCTGAGCAGATTGAAGGAATACGAAAAAGCAGCCAACTTGCGGCTGAAACACTTAAATATCTGGAATCGCACATCCGGCCTGGAATAACTACGTTGGCTTTGAATGATTTGGCCGAAAATTTTATGCGAAATCATGGCGCAATTCCAGCTACCAAAGGGTATAAAGGCTATCAATTTGCATCTTGCATATCGCCCAATGATGTGGTTTGCCATGGCGTTCCCAATTCCTATGAACTGAAATGGGGTGATATTGTGAATGTGGATGTAACTACCATACTGGATGGTTTTTTTGGTGACACTTGCAGAATGTATGCAGTAGGCGAAGCCACCGAATATGCTCAAAAATTAATGACTGTAACACGCGAGTGTCTGAGAAAAGGCCTGGAACAGTGTTTCCCCGGTAATCACCTCAATAATATAGGTTACCATATTGCAGAACATGCTCACAAACACGGTTACTCAGTTGTGTATGAATTCTGTGGCCATGGTGTAGGCATCAAATTTCACGAAGATCCTGAAGTATCTCACATTGCAGAGAAAAATACAGGGCCTATTTTGAAGCCGGGTATGGTGTTTACTATTGAACCCATGATCAATGCCGGCAAGGCCCGCTGTAAGATTGACAGAAAAGACGGTTGGACCGCCAGAACCATAGATGGTAAGCTAAGTGCACAATACGAACATACTGTGCTGATTACGGAAACAGGATATGATGCACTAACAGATGTTTACGGAGATTTCTGATATATGAAATTGCATGTAATTCACTCAGGTAACTTCAAACTGGATGGTGGAGCCATGTTTGGTGTTATACCCAAAGTAATCTGGAATTCACTGAATCCTGCCGATGAGAAAAATCTCTGTAACTGGGCCATGCGTTGCTTGTTGGTTGAAGATGGTGACAGAAGAATTTTAATTGACACAGGAATTGGGGATAAGCAGAGTGAGAAGTTTTTTGGTTACTATTATTTAAATGGCAAATATTCCCTTACTTCATCGTTAAATAACGCTGGATTTAACAGTGATGACATTACCGATGTTTTGCTTACTCATTTGCATTTTGATCATGTAGGTGGGGCAGTTATGAAGACGGAGGCTGGATTGTTAAAACCTACTTTTCCGAATGCAACCTACCATGTTACGGAAAAACAATGGAACCATGCAATGAATCCAAATGCCCGTGAAAAGGCATCTTTTTTACCTGAGAATTTTCTTCCCCTGCAGGAGGCCGGGGTTCTGAATTTTGTTGAACAAGGGGAAATGCTAACACCCAATATCAGAATTCGAAGTGTGAACGGGCATACGATGGGGATGATAACGCCTGAAATTTCCTGTTACGGTAAAAAGATTATTTACTGTGCTGATTTAATTCCATCCTCCGCACATGTGCCAGTGCATTATTCTATGGGATACGATATAGAGCCGCTGGTGGTTATGCAGGAAAAAAAGCAGCTTTATACAGAAATGGATGCAGGCAATACACTATACTTCTTTGAGCATGATGTGGACGCAGAATGTGCACGGCTGGAAAGCAATGAGCGCGGATTAATGGTGATTGCAGAAAAAGGCAATCTGGCGGCTATGCTGGGCTGATAGGCTGATGATTATTCTTCTTCCTCTTCGCTATTACCATAAAGATCAAGTTCCTTTCCGGTAATATCAAGGTAAATACTTTCAATTGCAGATACGCCGTCCTGTTGTTCTTTGGGATTTTTAGAGCCTGCTTTTGAAGCATTGTAATACATACGGGCATTCATGTCATCCTTCAAGGCCTGATAAATATTAACACCAATTTCGTAATATTTGGGATTACCGGCCTCAAGTGAAATGGTTTTTCTAAGACTTTCCTCAGCTGCCTTATATTCTCTTTTGTTGAATTCCATTTGGGCTTTTATCCACCATCCATCCGGATCTGAAGGTCTTGTTTTTGTATATCTTTCCATGGTTTTAACCGCTTTATCCCAAAGACCTTTACTGGCGTAAAACGAATTTAAACTCAGTAACGCTCTGTTTGATTCAGGATAAATTGACAGAGATTTCTCTGCTGCCCAGATGGCGGAATCCATGTTGCCCAGATTGGCATAGGTGTTGGCCAGGTAAAAATACACCTCTGAATTTTTATTGTCTACAGAAAGATATGAAAGGAATTTCTGTAAAGCCAGCGGATAATTTTTGGTTTTTTCCATGGCATTGAAACCCTCAGTATCCTCGGTGGCAGGTCTTTTTACAACCCAACCCATAGGTTTTCCATCAACCATGGGTGTGTAAACTGTTCCAACAGGAGGGTAGGCTCCATTCATTAACCGCGATTTGTCGGTGAATCCATTATAGAAAATAGCATAATCCCATTCATGGCTGCTTCGTTCATCTGCTCTTGTGAAACCCACATGTACATTTTTGTCATTCCTGCAGTAATACTTCACATGGTTCATGCCATAAGACAGAACGGTATATTTTTTATTGGG
>RGEC01000144.1 GCA_009918425.1 Bacteroidota bacterium | reverse complement strand
TGCAAGCCTGTCTTCCAGTTTTCCATCAATGATATGGTTGAGGAGCTTATCGTTTTTAGCTCCCATATCAAAGGCATATTTGTAGGGAGTGGTATGAAACGTTGTTAGCTCATACTGGCTTTTGAATAAATCGGGGTAGAGTTCGGTAAGGTCGTGTTCTACATGTTTGCGGTGACGGAAGGCTTCTGATCCAACCAGATCGCGCATTTCCACAAAATTCTGGATGGCCAGGTTTGCTATGGCATCTGCGTTAGGTTTGCGGGCCTTCTGGTATTCATTCAGCGCATTGTGCCAATTGCCGTTGTGCTCTGAAATTAATTCATCCAGCACAATACAGTCCTCAAAACAGCAATTCATACCCTGACCATAAAAAGGAATAATGGCATGGGCAGAATCTCCGAGCAAAGCAGCATTCTGCTTCACCCAGGGATAACACCTCATGGTGGCCAGCGTTCCTGTTGGGTTGCCAAAGAAATCATCCACCAGACCCGGCATCATGTCTACAGCATCGCCGAATTCTTTTTGAAAGAAATCTTTTACCAATTCAGGCGTGGTAAGGGTCGCAAAACTGTTTTCTCCTTCCCAGGGCATAAACAACGTGCAGGTGAAATTGCCACCGGGATTGGGCAACGCTATCATCATAAAACTGGTTCTGGGCCAAATGTGAAGGGAGTTTTTCTGCAATCGAAATTCTCCGTTTTCATCGGGGGTTATCTCCAGTTCCTTGTAGCCATGTGCCTCATAAGTTTGTGAGTAATTGAACCTGCCGGTCATAAAAGCATCGCGGACTGCGCTGAAAGCCCCGTCGGTACCAATCACAATATCTGCCTTGTCTTCCACTGCATTTCCATTTGCATCGGTGTAGCGGGTAATACCGCTTTCCGGATCGCAGAACGTGCATTTATGGTCGAAATACATATGAATGTTTGGAAAAGCATCTGCCAGCTGCAGCAGTCGGATATTCAGAGAACCGCGCGAAACCGAATAAATGGCTTGTCCATCTTTCCCATAGGGCTGATAAGCCAGATTTCCGGCACGGTCGTGCATCATACGCCCGGTCATGGGAATGGCTATTTCAAGAATATCTTTCGCTATTCCCGCTTTTTCCAATCCGCGGATACCGCGGGTAGACAAGGCCAGATTAATGCTCCTTCCACCTTGGTAGCTACCCTGACGCATATCAGGTCTGCGTTCAAACACATGCACTTCGTATCCCTTGCGAGCCAGAAAAACAGAGAGCAAGCCTCCGGAAAGACCTCCGCCAACCAAAGTAACCTTTTCAGCCATGCTGCAAAATTAAGCATTGGCACATTTGGAATATTTATAAAAAAGCGTTCATTTTGCCTTGTTGATGCACATTTTCAGGATTCCCGGAATTTTACCAATACTTTTTCCGAATTGGAGATGGAGAGAAAATAAAGGGGAAAAGGCCGTATACCTGACCTTCGATGATGGCCCTCATCCCGAAATAACGCCTTGGGCGATTCAAAAACTGGCAGAATATGAAGCGAAAGCTACTTTTTTTTGTGTAGGAGAAAATGCCGAAAAGTATCCGGATGTTATTAAACTGATTGAAAAAAATGGCCACAAAACAGGAAATCATACCCAAAATCACCTGAAAGGCTGGGAAAATGCGGATGCCGACTACATAAATAATGTAAAAAAAGCCACAGTTCAACTTCCCGGAAGCTTGTTCAGGCCGCCATATGGAAGAATAAAACCGTCACAGGCCAAAAAACTGCGAAATCAGGGTTTTGAAATTGTGATGTGGAGCTTGCTGAGCTGTGATTACGACCCAAAACTGAACCGGGAAAAATCCCTCAAAAAACTAATGACACATTCACGAAATGGCAGCATTGTGGTTTTTCACGACAGTGAAAAGGCGTTTGAAAACCTGAAATTCCTTTTACCTGCTTACCTTGAGTTTCTAAAAAACAAAGGGTTCGCAATGAAAGTCCTGCCATGATTGTTATCTGGATAGCTATTGCGATTGGCTGCACCTACATTGCCATTCAATTATGGCAATTAATTACGCTATTCCGATATAAGCATGAATATCTTCCCGTGCCTGAAATTTGGCCGGAAAGGAAACGACCAAAGTACAGATTCAACAGGATTGATTTTGGCCAAATATGCGTCCCTTCATACGCATATCAAAGTTGTGGAGATTATGGATGATGATTCCGGACTGAAAGCCAAAGCAAGGGTGATGGCGCAGCTGGAAGAATTCGCAAAAGGAGAATTTTACCTCATCACCGATGCAGACATCAGGGTGAAGCCGGAATGGGCTAAGTACATGGTGCGCAGCATGGAACAAGAAACCGGTGTATGCAGCGGAACTACCGTGGTGAAAGGCAGCGGCGCGTGGGGAAAAATGCAGGAAATGGATTGGGCCTATTTTATGGGTATGCTGAATATCATTTCCTACAATGGTGTGCCTGCCACAGCTGTTGGCAACAATATGATTGTACGGGCAGACGCATACCACCAGGTTGGCGGTTACCGGGGCATTCAGTTTTCCATTACGGAAGATTATAAACTCTACAGCGAGATTTGTAAGAAAGGATGGAAATGGAACAACATTATGCAAAAAGAAGTGACTGCCTATTCGGCGCCGATTTTTGGCATTGCAACACTTTTGCATCAGCGAAAACGCTGGCTCAGCGGAGGCCGCGAATTGCCTTGGTACTGGTGGGTGCTGTTTGGCATTTTTGGACTCTTTTATTTTTTTATCCCGGTGCTAATTATTCTGAACCCATTAGCAGGCCTGGCTATCTGGGTTATAAAATGGATACTTCAAACCAGATTGATTGCAGGTATTTACCGCCTGATTGATGAACCCAAACCGGGCTTATTCAGTTTTACAGTGTATGAAATATTCATCACTGCAAATACCCTCCTAACCGCTGTTTTTGCAATCCTGCCTTTGAAAACCAACTGGAAGAACCGTCATTACTGATTTGTTATTTAGAATCTCTCTAAATAATTATCCACATTATTTGGAATGTTTCTAAATAGGCAATTGTTTTGCTGCTGAAAAGTCTATCGTGAAGCGCTTAGTTACAGCTGCAATCCTAATGTTTCTGACATACGCTGATGTCAATGCTTGGGACAACCGCGACACAGGCAAGCCGGTTTATCTGCCGGATGTGAACGTGGTGGGAACAGCCAGAAACCACAACACCATTCACCTGCCCGAAATTGTTGGCACCCATATTTACGCAGGGAAGAAAAACAATCTCATTCTGCTGAAAAATCTTAATGCCATTGTGGTGAACAACAGTATGCGACAAATCATGGCCAAAGTCCCCGGCATTCATGTTTGGGAAAGCGATGCATCGGGAATACAAATTGGCATAGCAGCACGTGGATTAAGTCCAAACCGAAGCTGGGAATTCAATAACCGACAAAACGGCTATGACATAGCCTCCGATCCCTTTGGCTATCCGGAAGCCTATTACAATCCACCGATGCAGGCGGTTCAAAAAATACAGGTGGTTCGCGGTGCCGGTTCCCTGCAGTATGGGCCGCAGTTTGGCGGAATGGTCAATTATGTTTTGAAAGACGGAAGCGACATCAATAAACCACTTCAGTTTGAAACACAACAGACATTGGGAAGTTATGGCCTTGTAAACACATACAATGCCGTTGGCGGAAACACAAAAAAACTGAATTATTACGTGTTTTATGATCAACGTGAGGGAGACGGCTGGAGGCAAAACAGTCGGTTTCAAACCAAAATACTGTTTGGAACGTTCACCTGGAAAGTAAGGCAAAACCTTAACTTGACTGCGGAGCAAACTGCATATGCTATGCTGAGCCAGCAACCGGGTGGATTAACGGAAGACCAGTTTCTTCAAAACCCTAAGGCGAGCTACCGTGGAAGAAACTGGATGAACATTCCCTGGTACATCAGCGCACTAAAAATGAACTGGGACATAGATGAAAATACACGTCTACAAATTAAAACATTCTATCTTTTCGGCGACAGAAAAAGTGTAGGTTTTCTAAAACCGGCCACGACCTCCGATACTGTGAACGCGTTTACAGGTAAATATGCCGTCCGTGAAGTTTCCCGTGATCTTTATCAAAATTACGGCACAGAATTATCGATGCTACACGACTACAAATTGGGTAGTCAAAAACACACATTTACCGCCGGAATACGGTATTATCAGGGCAGCACAAAACGGAGTCAGAAAGGCATGGGAACTGCAGGTAGCGATGCTGATTTCAGCATTTCGACTCCTCTATTCCCGGTAGATTTACGATTTAAAACACTAAACACAGCCGGCTATTTTGAAAACGTATTCAGGTTAGGTAAAAAGTGGTTGATAATCCCCGGTATCCGTTTTGAAAATATAATGTCTGAAACTTCTGGCAGAATTGGATACTCGACGAATGGAGAGGAAATTTTAACACGAACTGAGAAACGAGGAAGACGCATTCTTCTTCCCGGCATGGGCATGGAATTTCATGCCTTCCCACATGCAGAATTTTATGCCAATTTTTCCAAAGCTTACCGGCCTGTTTTATTCTCAGATCTGGTTCAAAACAACACCACCGACGTGATTGATCCAAACCTTAAAGACGCCTCAGGCTACAATGCCGATATGGGTTTACGCGGAAATATCGGCAAATTCTTACGGATAGATATTGGCCCATATGTACTGCAATATAACAACCGTATAGCATCCATTAGCAAGGCAGACAGCAACAGCAATATTTATATTTACCGCACAAACGCCGGAAGTACCACCACTTTTGGGATTGAGAGCATGTTGGAAGTTGATATTATGGAGGCGTTATCTATTGAAAAATGGAAAATGCCGGTATTTGTTAGTTATTCATATAACCATGGTCGCTACAACGGTTTTATCTATACATCTGTTAAAAATGGAATCATTACCGAAAACAACCTCAAAGGGAATTTTGTAGAAAATGCACCTGCCAATATTGTTCGCGGAGGATTGGGGCTGGAATACAAAAAAATTCAATTCAATATTCAGTTTAGCCAAGTTTCTGCCTTTTTTACCGATGCCCAAAACACTGAAATGGTTTCAGCCAACGCTCAAACGGGTAAATTACCCGGTTATACTGTATGGGACTTCAATGGTTCCTTCCCGATTTACAAACAGATAACAGCCCGAATTTCTATAAATAATTTAATGAACATTTCCTATGCTACCAGAAGGGCAGGCGGTTATCCTGGTCCCGGTATTTTACCTGCAGACGGACGTATTATCATGACTGCTGTAACCGCTACATTTTAATGGTCAATGACTAAAAACATAGACACGCAATAAAAAACATGAGTGTAAACTTGTTTTATTGAAAATACCTTCATTATTTTTGTTGGAAATTATGCGAAAAATAAATCGTTTTTGTGGTGCCGTTGTGTTGTTTTCATTTCTATTTACAGCCTGTAAATATGAAGACGGACCTGGTATTTCTCTCAGGTCTAAACGTGATCGTGTAGCTAATGAATGGATTGTAGATGAATTCATCTATGATGGTAAAGATGTTACAGATTCCGTTAACAGCCGCCAGGATACATTCAGCATTATATTTGAAATGACCCGTACAGGTTCTTACTCTATCGAATGGGTACGTTACACCATTGACCCAAACAATGGAATTAAATATTATGGCACCTCGCATGCCACCAACCATAATCTGAATAACTCGGGTCCTTCCAT
>RGEC01000143.1 GCA_009918425.1 Bacteroidota bacterium | reverse complement strand
TGCATCGGCTATTCTTAATTCTCCACAAGTGTGCGAACGGTACATGCCGCGAAATTACGCGAAAAGCCCGTTATCAGAGCAGGATTTCTGCCTTAATGTCGTAAAATTCAGCCTTTAAAATGCTGCCAGCCCTGGGCCTTGATTTCAAAACTTGTGCCGGATTTGCCGATGAGCCTGTAGTTGCCTTTGTTGGCTGTGGCGTGGCCAATAATGGTAAAATCGGGGTGGCTTTTGATTTTGTCATAGTGCTCCTGACCTACGGTAAACAGAAGTTCATAATCTTCACCGCCATTAAGTGCAACAACCGAAGGATTCAGGTCGAAGCCAAGGGCCTGCGTGACGGCCTGTGGATCGATGGGGAGTTTTTCATCATACACATCAAAGCCACATCCAGAATGCATTCCCAGGTGATGAATTTCGCTGGCAAGACCATCGCTGATGTCTATCATACTCGAAGGAGTAATATCCAGTTGTGTAAGGGTTTGCACCACATCCAGCCTGGCGTCGGGTCGCAACTGTCTGCCCACAATATATTCATGGCCTGCCAAATCGGGCTGCATTGTGGGTTGTTCCATAAAAACCTTTTTCTCTCTTTCCAGAATCTGCAATCCCATATAGGCAGAGCCCAGATCTCCCGAAACCACCAGCAAATCGTGCTCTTTGGCTCCGGAACGTTTGCACAATTTATCCTTAGCCACATGTCCGTATACAGTAACTGTGAGCGAAAGACCGCGTGGTGAAGCAGTTGTATCTCCGCCGGCCAGATCCACACCATATTTTTCGCATGCCAGCTTAATTCCGGCATAAAGTTCCTCTACGGCTTCGAGAGAAAATCGGTTACTTAAACCCAGCGACACCAAAATTTGTGTGGGCGTTCCATTCATGGCACAGATATCGCTAACAGCGGTAGCCACAGCTTTATAGCCCAGGTGTTTAAGCGGATGAAATGCCAGATCAAAATGGATTCCCTCAAACATGGCGTCCACTGTCAACAGTCCGTATTCCGGGCCTCCGGTTTCAATCACAGCAGCATCATCGCCAATACCCAATACCGTTGAGGTATTTTTATTTTCGAAAAACGAAGCAAGATGATTGATGAGTCCAAACTCACCCAGGTCGCTTATTTCGGTTCTTTCTCTGTTTTCAAACATAATTTTAATAGGCTATACAAACATTTTTCGGTTCAGTAAAGAATCGCATGGCTTCCCAGCCGCCTTCACGCCCAACACCGCTTTGTTTCACACCGCCAAACGGAGTGCGCAAATCGCGCAGCAACCAGCAATTCACCCACACGATACCGGATTGCAGGGCCTCGGCCATGCGGTGGGCTCTTTTTAAGTCGCTCGTCCACAAAGTGGCTGCCAATCCGTATGCTGTGCCGTTTGCCATCTCCAGTACCTCTTCTTCCGTTTCGAAGGGTATTAAGGTTATTACGGGACCAAATATCTCTTCCGTATTGGTTCGGCAGGCTGCACTCAGACCTTCAATGATGGTGGGTGCAATAAACCAGCCGTTTTCAAAACCCGCCGGCTTTACCTCTTGTCCTCCGCATAAAATGGTACCGCCTTCCTGCCTTGCAAGATCAATGTAAGACAAAACTTTCTCAAAATGGGGCTTAGAAACGATCGCTCCCACACGCGTTTTGTCATCAAACGGATCTCCAACCTGCATTTTGACTACTTCTTGCAAGAGAGCGGATTTGAAGGCATCGTACACACCGGTATGTACGAATACCCTGGAGCCACAAAGGCATATTTCACCCTGGTTCAGGAAGGAAGAACGGACACTGGTTTTCACCGCCTCGGTCAAGTCGGCGTCATCAAAAATGATATTGGGATTTTTACCTCCCAGTTCCAAACTCAGTTTCTTAAACATGGGTGCAGCCACCGAAGCAATGTGCTTACCTGTAGCAGTTCCACCTGTAAAGGAAATGGCTTTAATTTCCGGATGTTCCACAATAGCTTGCCCGCAAGTGCTTCCCAAACCATGTACCACGTTCAGAACGCCGGGAGGCAAACCTGCCTTGTTTGCAATTTCGCAAAGCAAGTGGGCCGTAAGTGGCGTAAACTCGCTGGGCTTGGCTACCACGCAGTTTCCTGCAGCCAGTGCGGGGGCTATTTTCCAGGTAAAAAGATACAGCGGAAGATTCCATGGGCTAATGCATCCCACAATTCCCACCGGTTGTCTGAGTGTATAATTGATGGCACGTGTATCCGTCTGATGACTTTCTGAGGCAAATTGTACGGCAGCCGTAGCAAAAAACCGAAAATTCTGCGATGCGCGCTGCATTTCAGACTTTGACAACCAGAGCGGCTTCCCTTGGTCGCGGCTTTCTGCCAACGCGAGCTCGTCTATATGGGTTTCTATGCCCTCGGCAATGGCATTCAGGATGCGAAAACGATCTTCAGCAGGCATGGCTTTCCAGGCTGGCAGTGCTGATTTTGCTGCATCTACGGCCATTTGAACATCATGGGCTGTACCGTTTGCAATTTTCGTAAAAACCTCACCGGTTGCAGGGTTAAAACCATCTAAATATTCGCCACCACCGGGTGCGACATACTTGCCATTGATAAAGTGATTGATGGTAATCATGGATTGTAATGCTGTTTTTTGAATGTCCCCATTATCTGGGTTGTGACGGGAGAAGACCAGATATAATTTTCCGTGATACTGATATTGTAGCCTTTGCCCGGAAGGTAACTCAACACTTGATCACGATCCACCCATACACTGCGTTTGCGGGTTTTAATTTCCATCATTTCCAGGTTTTTATTTCGGCGGGTAATGCTGATTTCCTGAATTTCCAGTGTGGTATCTTTGGCAGCATAGCGGGTTATACTAAGGCGTTCGTTGCTGTCTGTGTTCACGGTAAAAGCATTTTGATAAACTGCCGAAGACATTTCCAATGCAGTAAAAGGCTGCAGTTCTGTTGCCCAGTCGAGTGAATCGGCACTGAATGAAGCCACTTCCTCGCCCGCGGCAATAGTTTTTTCCAGTCCGGGCTGCATGGTTGTTAGTTTATTCACCTCGTCATGAAAAAAGGCTTTCAAATCGGGCATGCCTTTCTGCAAAACTGCCTTCTCTGCATTCTTACTGCATCCCATCAGCAGCGATAAAAAGATTAAAAATGCGTACCTCAAAACAGTGCCCTCCCTGTCATAGCCTCGGGTTGAGGCAGCTGCATCATTTTTAAAACAGTAGGCGCCACATCGGCGAGAATGCCATTTTGCAAATGCGGATTTAAGGATCGGCTTATCAACCAGCAAGGCACCGGATTGGTGCTGTGTGCCGTATTGGGAGTTCCATCCTCATTCACGGCCATATCGGCATTGCCGTGGTCAGCTATTACCAGAAAATGGTAGTTATGCTTCAAACCTGCTTCTACCAGCTGTCTCAGACAATCATCCACCGTTTCACAGGCTTTCACGATGGCATCAAAAACACCGGTATGCCCAACCATATCAGGGTTTGCGAAGTTCAGGCAGATAAAATCGGGTTGCTTTTCTTCAAGCAATGCAATGGCCTTTTGGGTAAGTTCGGGAGCACTCATTTCAGGTTGCAAATCATAGGTTGCCACCTTCGGAGAGGCTGCCATAATGCGTTCTTCACCGGCAAAAGGCTCTTCTCTTCCACCTGAAAAGAAAAAAGTAACGTGCGGATATTTTTCGGTTTCGGCCGCCCTCACCTGGGTTTTACCGGCGCGGCTGACCACTTCGCCCAGCGTATCGTTAAGGTTTTGATTTTCGAAGATTACACCGGCAATTTTGAATGTTTCATCGTATTCGGTTAAAGTGAAATAATCCAGCTTAAGTGCATGCATGCTATGTTCCGGAAAATCTTCCTGAGAAAGAGCACGGGTAATCTGCCTGCCCCGGTCGGTACGGAAATTAAAGCAGAGAACCGTATCCCCTTCTTTTATCAATCCTTCGTTGCCCGGCAAACAACGCATCGGTTCCATGAATTCGTCGGTTATTCCGGCTGCATATTTTGCCAGAATTCCCTTTTCTGCCGATTCTACAAATTCACCCACCCCTTTTACCATGAGGTCGTAGGCTTTTTTTACCCTTTCCCAGCGTTTGTCGCGGTCCATGGCAAAATATCTGCCTACAATGGTACTGAGTTTAACTCCTGTATCTTTTAACTCGTTCTGCTGCGGAAGCCAGTTTGCCCAGCGCAATGGCATGGTCGATATGCGAATGCACACCTCCATCGCTCACAAGGCCAATTAGGTGAAGTTCTCCCTTACATGCAAATACTTTTTTCAGCATTGCATTTTCGGAAATGCTGCCATCGGCAAAAGCCTTGTTGATGCGCACCAGCATTTGCCATACCACGCGGCCGGCACCGATATTCATGTGCCCTACCTCGCTATTTCCCATCTGCCCTTCGGGCAATCCCACATACTCACCATCGGTTCTTAACTGCGAATGGGGAAAGGTATCCCAAAGCATATCCGTAAAAGGCGTTTTGGCATTCCAAACGGCGTCGCTGCCGTCGTGCCTGCCTATGCCCCAGCCGTCCAGAATTACGAGTGCTGCTTTTTCCACCACGATGCAAAGTTACATCATACCCGTTGCCGAGGGATAACTTTTCTTTCATTTACGGTACAATCATTGTAGGTTTGTATCACGGATGCGCAACCCAGTTATAAATACGTTTTTCAAAAGAAATGAGGGCAGGCTTAAAAGCTTTATTCTTCTAACTTTATTGGCTTTGCCCGGGTTTCATCAAAAGGTTGTTGCACAAGGGCGCGTGGAAGTAGAGGTAGAACCGTCTGTTAAAGAGATGGAAGAAACCCGCACTGCCCGCAGAAAAGCCAATTCAGACAAAGTACGCGGCTACCGCATTCTTATTGGTTTTTTCTCCAGCCGTTCCCAGGCCGAGGCCCTGAAGGAAGAAGCTATGGAATCATTCGGAAGCAAATACGGCGTGACGGTTATGTATGATGAACCCAACTTTAAAGTTTACGTGGGACAGTTTACCTTATCAGACGATGCCGACGCCGCGCTTGTAGAAATACGCAAAAAATTCAGCGGTGCCACCCGCATTTCCGACATTATTCGCAGACCCACAAAATAAGTGTGGTTTAATTCGCCGTGTTCAATAAATTTGCGGTTTCGCTGAAAACATATGCCCGGTAAACTCGATAGCAAAACACTCAAAATAAAGGAGGAAGTGCGCGAAATATTTACGGCATACCTTGAAAAGAAAAAGCAGCGCAAAACCCCTGAACGATACGCCATCCTTGATGAAATATACACCCACAAGGTGCATTTTGACGTGGATGCACTCTACCTCAAGATGAAAGACAGAAACTACCATGTGAGCAGGGCCACGGTTTACAATACACTCGATTTACTGGTAGATTCGGGTCTGGTAAAAAAACACCAGTTTGGCGAAAACACATCGCATTTTGAGCAGGCTTATGGATTTAAACAGCACGACCACCTGATTTGTATCACCTGCAAAAAAGTGGTGGAGTTCTGCGATCCACGTGTTCAGCAAATCAATACCACCATGGGCAACCTGCTCAAATTTGATGTTACCCACCACTCACTGCACCTGTATGCGCAGCCGCAAACCCTTGATGGGGATTGTCTGCACTGCGGCAAAAACCTCTCCAACACCGATAATTTAAACCCGAATGGTTGATGTAATTTTAGGCCTTCAATGGGGCGACGAAGGCAAAGGCAAAATCGC
>RGEC01000142.1 GCA_009918425.1 Bacteroidota bacterium | reverse complement strand
CGGTTTTGTTCCAGCAACAGGAATTTTCGCGTATTTATACCAATGAAATCCTTGAAGACCTTAGAAAAGAGGGAATTTTAATTGTTGATGAATCTGTTTTGTCAAAAACGGAAGAATCATATGTGCATGATGTATTTGTGAACAAAATTGCAGGCCGAATCAGCCCTTTACTGCTGCAACACGGCAGAGAACTTCCCAATATCAAGGATGGTGAAATTTATCTGGCGGTGAGTATGCGAAACAGTGTATCAGGCCATGTGCAATATGCGTTGGTAGATATCCCTTCCAAAACACTGGGTCGTTTTCATCTGTTACCTTCAGTCGAAAAAACCAAACGCATTATTCTGCTGGATGACATGATCCGAATGGGTTTGCCTCTGTTGTTTTCCAGCCTTGATTTTGATGAATTTACAGCTCATACCATAAAAATTACGCGCGATGCAGAGCTGGATATTGACAATGAAGTGGCGGTCTCGCTGATAGATAAAGTGGCCAAGAGCCTGAAACAACGTAAGACCGGGGCACCGACCCGATTTATATATGACAGGGAAATTCCCTCGGATTTACTCGATTTTCTTACCCGTAAACTTAAAGCAGATAAAGACAGCATCATACCCGGCGGCAGATACCACAATTTCAGAGACTTTATTAAGTTTCCGGATGTAAACCGCCCCGATCTGCTAAACCCCAGGCAGAGCGTTACCCGCATCAAGGAAATTGATGAGGCCAAGAGTATGCTCAACCTAATACAAAAGCGCGATTTGCTTCTGAGTTATCCCTACCAGCCCTTTGATTATGTCATAAGACTCCTGAGAGAGGCGGCCATTGATCCTACGGTTTTTGCCATACGCATTTCATTGTATCGTCTGGCCGAAAACAGCAGCATCGCTGAAGCCTTGATTAACGCTATTCAAAATGGAAAACAGGTGATTGTAGTGATGGAACTGAGAGCCCGTTTTATGGAGGAACATAATATATATTGGGCCAACCGTTTGCGTGAGGAAGGGGCTTATGTGATTTATGGCATTCCTGATTTTAAGGTGCACAGTAAACTTATGGTAATATCGCGCAGGGTAGGTTTTGAAACCACCAATATAGTCCATATCGGCACCGGCAATTTTAACGAAGATACCTCCCGTTTATATTGCGACCACGCCTTGCTTACTTCCCGCAAAAAAATAGGAGAGGAATGCCTGCATGTATTTGATCTGATTCAGAATTTCAGGCCCGAAAAAGCACGCTTCCGTACCCTATGGGTAAGCCCGGTGAATACACGGGAGCGATTTATAGCCCTGCTGAAACGAGAAACAGATTTTGCTGCCAAAGGACTGCCGGCCAGAGCCATTGTTAAAGTAAACTCATTGGTGGATGAAGCTTCCATAAAAGCGATTGTGGATGCCGCCCGTGCCGGAGTAAAAATAGATTTGATTATAAGGGGGATTTGCTGTCTGGCGATTGATGAAAACCATCCTAATATCCGTGCCGTAAGCATTATTGACAAATACCTGGAACATGCCCGCGTTTTTTATTTTGAAAACGGGGGCGATTCCGAAGTTTATATTGGCAGTGCAGATTTGATGCAGCGCAATCTGCAGTCGCGGGTGGAGGTCACGGTGCCGGTGCAGGACAAAGAATTGAAGCAGGTGCTTATAACCGTTCTGGAAACGCAATTGGCAGACAACGTTAAAGCCCGGGTATTGGATGCCGGCATGCAGAATAAGATGGTGAAAAAAGCTGTAGGCAAAGAGGCTATTCGTTCCCAGCAATTGCTACATTCCCTCTTCCGGGATAACTGAGTCAGGCAAATATTTCCACCACAGAAGTAAATTGGGAATAAATAGCAGCATTCCCCAGCCCGGAATCCTGCTTTCCATAATGAAATGACGAACAGGCCAAGGCAAAACAGGGAAAAATACGATCAGGCCCATCAGCGTCATGGTAAATAGGGTGAAAATCAAAAGAATTTTGGGTGGTCTGAAGCCAATAACAATGAAGTTTTGCAGCATCATCGCGACAGCAGGTAGGCACATCATAACTGAATAATCGCGTTGGTGCGGAAAGGCAACCGGAATACAGGCCATGAAAAATGCAGCACCTGCAAAAATGGCTTTGTCTCCCTTGAATTTGCGCGGAATAAACTTCAAAACAACCCAGGCACTCAACAGGGTTATGAAAGCCCTGAATACCCATTGAATCAGGAAGATCTGTTTCGTGCTTAACGAAACCAAAGAATAATTTCCCTCACCGCGAATCACTGTGCTTGTGAAGTAACGCGTCAGTAAACTGGCAAAATCGGTGAACCCACCTTCCCCCACGGTATTTACATGTTCTTTGTTTAACGGATTCAGCAAGCCCAGCCAGTCTTTCATGATTTGGGTGTGATAATCGACAGATAAATACAGGTAGGGAATAAGGGTAAGCAATGCAATCCCTGCCGTTATCATGATAATAGCTTTAAGGTTGCGCTTCAGCAGAAAATACCAGAAGAAAAAAACAGGCAGAATTTTGATGTTGATCCCCAACCCAAATGCCAGACCACCGGCAATACTTTGGTTTTGTTTCATTCTATACAAGCCTTCCATACAGCACCACACCATCAGAATGGTCAGTTGGCCGTACAGCAGATTCATAAAAACCGGGTGATATGAAATAAAGGCAAATGCAATCAGAAACCATGTTTCACGACTTGAATAACCCAGCCCCAGAAAATGTCTCAGCAAAATGTATACGCGGTTGAGCATTGTAAAACCCAGTAACATCCACAGCGCTTTTAAAACCTGCACAGGAAAAAGGGTAAGGGGGGCCAGTACCGAAGCAAAAAGCGGGCTGTAATAATACCACATGCCAAACATGTGCGGCCCGTTATAGGGATTGGTTCCTAAGCGTAATTCATCTGCAGCCAGGTAAAAAATATCGAGATCATTGTCTGCACTAATGTTCCTAAGAACTGGAAAAAGAGCCAGACAGAACAATAAACCGATAATGACTTCTTCCTTGCGGTATCCGCCTGATTTCCATTTATCAAAAGGAAGAAAATGCATAATTCAGCAGGATTACTCCATTGCGGCTTTGATGAATTTCAAGAACAACGGATGAGGATTCGCCACTGTGCTTTTAAGTTCAGGGTGAAATTGAACGCCTACAAACCATTTATGACCGGGAATTTCCACAATTTCCGCCAGACCTGTATCAGGGTTTGTTCCTGTTATTTTCATGCCGGCTTCCTCCATGCGTTTTTTAAATTTATCGTTAAACTCGTAGCGATGCCGGTGCCTTTCTGTGATTTTGGCTTTGCCATAGGCTTTTAAAGCGTGTGATCCTTTGGCAAGCTCACAGGCATAAGAACCCAAACGCATGGTGCCACCCATGTGGCTGATTTTTTTCTGATTTTCCATCAGATCTATCACCGGATTTTTGGTGTCGCTTGCCATTTCGGTGGAATGAGCGTCTTTTAATCCCAATACATTGCGGGCAAATTCTATAACCGAGCACTGCATACCCAGACAAATGCCAAAGAAAGGAATGTTATTTTCCCGGGCGAATTTCACTGCGGTCAGTTTGCCTTCAATGCCGCGGTTGCCAAATCCAGGGGCTACCAGTATACCATCAAATTTGCCCAGTTTGTGCGGCGCATTGCCTTCAGTGATAAGTTCGCTGTGCACGTAGGTAACATTCACCTTGCATTCATTGGCAGCACCTGCATGGATAAAGGCCTCATTTATGGATTTGTAGGCATCGGGTAATTCTACATATTTGCCAACAAGTGCAATATTTACCTCGCTTTTTGGATGCTCCAGACGAAACAGAAAATCGCGCCACTGATCCAGATTGGGCTCCTGTATGCTTTTAAGCTTCAGTTTATTGAGCACCACCTTGTCAAGTTTCTCTTTCAGCATTACCATGGGCACTTCATAAATTGTACTCACATCAATGCTTTCGATAACGGCATTCTGGTGCACATTACAGAAAAGTGCAATTTTTCGGCGCATATCTGCAGTGAGGTGTTTTTCGGTTCTGCAAACAAGTATATCGGGCTGAACACCTTGTTCCAACAGCATTTTTACACTGTGCTGTGTAGGCTTTGTTTTGAGTTCACCTGCAGCAGCCAGGTAGGGAATGAGGGTAAGGTGAATAACGATGGCGTTTTCAGAGCCTAACTCCCACAGTAACTGACGCACACTTTCCACGTATGGCAGTGATTCAATATCACCTACGGTTCCGCCGATTTCGGTAATGACAATGTCGTAATTGCCGCTTTCGCCCAGGTAACGCATGCGTTTTTTAATCTCATCCGTGATATGCGGAATAACCTGAACGGTTTTACCCAAATAATCACCGCGCCGTTCGTTTTCGATAACGGTCTGATAAACTCTGCCTGTGGTAACGTTATTGTTTTGGGATGTAGGTGTATTTAGAAACCGTTCGTAGTGACCCAGATCAAGATCGGTTTCTGCGCCATCTTCGGTTACATAGCATTCTCCGTGCTCATAGGGGTTAAGCGTTCCCGGATCTACATTGATGTAGGGGTCAAATTTCTGGATGGTTACACTGTAACCTCTGGCCTGTAAAAGTTTGGCCAGTGATGCGGAGATAATGCCTTTGCCGAGAGAGGATGTAACTCCACCCGTAACGAAGACGAATTTGGCTTTTTTCATGTTGGAAAAGCGATGTGATTTGGTCGCTACGGGATACAAAAGTAGTAAGGGAATTGAAGCCTGTGTAAGAAACTAATTCAGTAGTTTTCAACAGCACAAAAAACCCCGCTTTCGGCGGGGTTTTTCTTATTTTACTTCCATCAGTTCGGTATCGAATATCAGTGTGGCGTTGGGTGGAATCACACCCCCTGCACCTCTTGGCCCATATCCTAATTTGGAGGGAATAATGAGCTTGTATTTGGCACCTACACTCATCAGGGCAATCCCTTCATCCCAGCCGGGAATAACTTGTCCGACACCCAGCTGAAAAGCAATGGGTTCATTGCGGCTGTAGGAATTGTCGAATTCCATGCCATCAGCGAGTTTGCCACTGTAGTGTACCTTTACCTGCTTGCCTGCAGTAGCTCTTTCGCCGGTTCCGGCTTGCTCGATCACATACCAAAGGCCGCTTTCGGTTTTTTGTGCAGAAGGATACAATTTCAGAACTTCTTCATCCGATCGGGCAAAATCCTGTTTTTTTAGTTTCTCTTCTTTGGCGGCTTTCATGGGAGCCTGCAGCTGATCAAACATTTCCTGTGTGGCGGTAAAAGCTTCCGCGTCTTTCCCCTTTCGGTAAATTTTCAGGGATACAATAGAATCTCCCTGCTGAACAGCATCCACCACATTCTGGCCCTGTATTACTTTGCCAAATACACTGTGTTTCCCATCCAGCCAGTCGGTTTGCACATGGGTGATGAAAAACTGACTGCCATTGGTTCCGGGTCCCGCGTTGGCCATGGATAAAATACCGGGTCCGGTGTGTTTTAAATCTGCCGAGAATTCGTCATCAAAGTTGTATCCGGGTCCGCCCGTACCATTGCCCTGTGGATCGCCACCCTGAATCATAAAATTGGCAATGACACGGTGAAATTTAATTCCATCATAATAGGGAACTCCCAAAGGCTTGGCGGTATTCTTGATTTTCCCTTCAGCAAGCCCTACAAAGTTGCATACCGTAACAGGGGTTTGCTTGTAATGAAGGGTTAAAAAGCCCTTGCTGGTCTGCATTTCTGCATACATT
>RGEC01000141.1 GCA_009918425.1 Bacteroidota bacterium | reverse complement strand
GATACCGCATCGTTTACCGGACCAATAATAAAGGATGTTTGGATTCCGCAGTGAAATACCTTGTTGTGCACCCAAAACCCGATCCACGCTTTGATTTTTCACCCAATGATTCTGTTAAAGTGGGAGAAATTGTCACCGTGAAACCTTTACAAACAGGTGCATACAAACATGTTTGGTCTGAAAGTGGAAATACCATTGCATGGCCGTTTTCATCCCCCAAAGAGGGGCAATTCAGAATATTACACACCATAATTGATACGGCAACCGGCTGTAGCGATACGTTTTCGTCTACACTTACTGTCATAGCTCCGGAAGATATTCGCATGACCAATGTTTTTACTCCTAACAATGATGGTAAGAACGATGTCTTCAACTTTCGTGGCAATGGAATTGTTTCTTCTCAATTAAGAATTTTCAATCGCTGGGGTGAACTTCTGTTTGAAAGCAGTGATAGTAAGGTTGGCTGGAACGGGGAGACCGCAAAGGGCTTGATATGTCCGGAAGGAACCTATTTCTGGCAAATGAGCTATACGTTGCGTAGTGGAAAGTCCGGAAAACATGCAGGCTCCGTAAACCTGATACGCTGACCCGAATTTCTGGCTATCTTCGCACAATGCCCCGCATACTGGCTTTTGATTATGGAATGAAGCGAACCGGCATTGCTGTTACGGACAACCTGAAGATGATAGCCAATCCACTCACAGCTGTTGATACAGCCCAATTGCACCTATGGCTTCAGCAATATCTGGCCACAGAACAGGTGGAATCCTTTGTGGTAGGACTTCCCAGCCGATTGAGTGGTGAAGATACACATGCCACCCGGCCCGTATTGTTGTTTATTGATAAGCTAAAAGAAGTATATCCTGAAATTCCGGTATTTACCATTGACGAAAGGTTGAGCAGTCGTGAAGCGAAACAAACTATCATCAATAGCGGAGCCGGAAAACAAAAACGCGCTGACAAGAAATTGCTTGATACCGTGAGCGCAACCTTAATTTTGCAAACCCACCTTCAGAGAATCTCATGATATTACCCGTTTACGCTTATGGACAACCGGTATTAAGGCAAAAGGCCACCGAAATTGATAAAGATTATCCCAATTTATCAGGTTTAATAGCCGATATGTTCGAAACCATGTATGCCAGTAATGGCATAGGTCTGGCAGCTCCGCAGATAGGGTTGGGGATTCGTCTTTTTATTACCGATGGTTCTGAAATAGAAGATATTAAACCCGAGGGGTTTAAACAGGTGTTTATCAACCCCCAAATTATTGAAGAATTTGATGAAAAGTGGGATTATGAAGAGGGTTGCCTAAGCATACCACAGGTTAGGGCCGATGTGAATCGCCATAGTAAACTGGTTTTGCGCTATTTCGATGAAAACTGGCAGGAGCATACGCATGAATTTGAGGGAATGGCCGCACGTATTATTCAGCATGAATATGATCACATTGAAGGTATTTTGTTTACCGACCGTATACATCCGCTGAAGCGCACCATGCTCAAATCCAGGCTAAACAACATTAGTCAGGGCAGGGTAAATGTTTCTTATAAAATGAAATTCGCCAAAAAATAAATCCGTCAAACCCATGGAGGAAAAGCGTAAACCGGCATTTCGATATTACTGGATTTTGCTGCGTCCGGCAAACCTGGGTATTATTATTTTGACAATGGGCTTGTTTATGATGCATGCATCCAAATGGAACATGCAAAATCTGCGTTGGCCCGACGCATTGTTTGTATTGCTGGCAGTGCTGTTTACGGCTGCTGCCGGATACGTTATCAATGATATCCTTGATATAGAAGAAGATATCATAAACAAACCCGAGAAACGCATCATCGCAAAGCATATCAGCATCAAATCAGGTCTTGTTTTTTATGGATTACTGCTGATAAGTTCTCTGGTATTTGGTTTTTTGACAGGTCTCAGTATGGGGCTGGTTTGTGCGTTAATATCCGTTCTGCTCTATTTCTATTCTTCAGATTTAAAAGGAACAACCCTGTGGGGGAATTTTCTGGTATCTCTGATGAATGGGGTAGTGGTATTTTTTTCCGCCCAGGGGGTAGATGAAAAGTTTAACGGATATTTTGCTGAATATGCATTTTTGGCATTTCTGATTACCCTAGCCAGGGAAGTCGTTAAAGATATTGAAGATTTGGAAGGAGATAAAGCCAAAGAGTATGAAACTTTTCCAATTCTGTACGGCCCTAAAAAATCTGTGTGGCTTTGCATGGGATTGCTTACCCTGTTGAACATACACATCATTTATCTGATAACAGAGAGTAAGAATCTATACTTCGGAATTTTTAGCACCGTTTTTGTTCTGTTACCTGTCTTTTACTTTTATTATCAGTTGCTTTCAGCGCAGGAAAAAGCAGAATTTACCCTCATCCAAAAACGTTTAAAATGGCTGATGGTATCCGGAATATTATCCGTTATTTTTCTCTGATAACCAATCTGAAGCTACTTCTGACAGCTCTGCATACCATTCTTCTCCCATTTTTCGTATGAGTGCATCTTTTAGAAAGGTATAAACAGGAATTTTTTCATCTTCGCCGCGTTTGCAGGCCGGTTCGCAAATGTCCCAGCGGTGGTAATTAAGTGCTGTGTATTCGCCGTATTGTTTGGAACGAATAGGGTAGAGGTGGCAGCTAATGGGCTTTTTAAAACTTGTTTTACCGGCTTTATGTGCATTTTCAATACCACAGGTGGCTGTCAGACCATCATACACCAAAAATGAGCATTCCCCATCGGGTAAACAGGTTGTTACAGATTCGCCGTCGGGATCTGTAGTATGGAAACCGTGAGATTCAATATTTCTTAAACCTTCTTCTGAAAGGAATGGTTTGATAGACGGAAATTCTTTTTCAATGATTTCAATTTCCTGTGAAAGGAGTGGGGCACCTGCATCACCTTTTACACAACAGGCACCCAGACAGGCCCTGGTATCGCAGGCAAATTTTTTTTCAATAATATCTTCAGAAACAAGTGCGTTTCCAACAATCAGCATTAGATATTTTCTTGTTTATTTAAAAAGTCTTCGTGCCCAAGTTTTTCAAGTCGGGTTGCCTTTTCCAGCACCTCATCTGTGAGGCGTTTTTTGTAATTCTTAACTTTTTGAGCAATATTCTCATCCTGAGCACCCAGAATCTGAGCTGCCATAATACCGGCATTTCTGGCACCGTTTATGGCCATAGTAGCTACAGGCACTCCGGGAGGCATCTGTACAATGCTGTAGAGGCTGTCTATACCACTCAGGTTACTGCTTTTTACGGGAACACCTACAACCGGCAAATGCGTGAGACTGGCCACCATACCGGGAAGATGCGCTGCTCCACCTGCTCCGGCAATAATTACCTTGATGCCTTTTTCTGGCGCTTTGGTAGCATATTCTACCATTCGCTGAGGTGTGCGGTGCGCAGAAACAATAGTGAGTTCGTATGAAATGCCGAAATGTTCGAGCATGCGTGCTGCCTCCTGCATTACGGGAAGATCGCTGTCGCTGCCCATGATGATACCTACTTTAGCCATTTTTGGATTGTGTTACAAAGTTCGCAATTATTGACCACAAAACATAAAGCAGCAGAAAAGGAATACCGGCAAAAGCGCCAAAAACAGGTAAACATATAATTCCAAGCAGGGGAAGGGAGGCTTTCCAATAAAATAAAGAATCATCTTTTTTAAATTTAAGTGAAAGCATAGGCCATTCAGAAATCATTAAATAAGCCGCAATAATGGGTGCAAAACTGAAAAAATAAGGATGTTCAAACACGAATTTAAAGCCGCTGTCTTTTGTGTTTTCAAATGCAAGTATTAAAGATCCGAATGCAAGTCCTGTAATAGGCGTTGGGACCCCCAGGAAGCCGGTTGTCTGCCGGTTATCAATGTTGAAATTAGCCAGTCTCCATGCGCCTGCAAGCGGCAGCGCCAGCCATGCATAGCGGGATGTGCAAAATCCATCGGGTATGCAATAGCCCTTTTCTAATGTATAGTGAAGCATAACCAAGCCGGGCAACAATGCAAATGTGATTAAATCGGCAAGAGAATCAAGCTGTTTACCCAATTCGCCATCTGCACCGAGCAGCCGTGCCACAAATCCGTCGGCAAAGTCAAGCACAGCAGCTATTCCCATACAAAAAAGCACACTGTTCATGTCTTCGGCCATCAGTCTTTCAATGCCTATGGCACCACAGGCAAGGTTACCTAAGGTGAGCAGGTTGGGTAAGCCTTTCAGTAAATCTCTCATCTCAAATCAAAGGTCAAAGTTAAAGAAAACCGAGAAACTGCTGCCTGTGACCTTTGTCTGCAATTGGTTACGGGCATAGTAAATATTGCTATTTGCGATAAACCAGTCAGGTTTTGATAGGTCATATAAATAGCCTGCAGCAATACCTGTACTTATATGGCTTATCAGCCTGTATTGCATACGAAACTGGAATCCTGCACTTATGGCATGGTTTTTTACCTTTTTTTCATATGAGGGATCCGGATTTAGAAAACCGCCGCCATACCTGTTACACTTGATCAACTGTGTGGTGTGTAATAACTGTGGACCCAGATCCATATTGTATTTTTTGCGTTTTAAAAACCGCAAACCCGTGTAAATGCCTTGGTACCTCAATAGATATCGAATGGAAAGTTCATCTTTTTTCTCATAATATTCAGTGGAACCGGTAGAGCCAAACTGCAGAAGCGTCGAAAAATTTGTGTTTTGCCAGTTTATTCCCAAGTTCAGTGACTGGTCGGAAGTTACTTTTCCCTGCCATGCAGGATTTATGTGGTAAGCGACACTGTTGGCATCAGTCAGGTTCATAAAATTTACTCCTACAGAAAGCGCAACTGATTTTTCAGAATTATTCGATTTCTCCTTAGCTGCAACATATTCTCGTACTGCAATAAAAAAACCGAATCGTGATGCCAGCACAGGATTTTGTTTGTTATCCAGTTTTGAAATGCTCACCGATGCGTCAGGGGCCCTGCGCAACATTGAGGATATTTCCATCTGCAGGCGTTTGTCTTCGGTTTGGCTTTCTTCATGAAGTGCTTTTTCCCCCATTTCTTGTTCATAAAATACACCTATGCTGAGCGTGCCTCGGTTTGAGTGAAAATAACGTTCCTGTAATTTGTTCATGATACTGTGATAGGCGTACCAGCCGCAATCACCGTCTTGTTTGACATAGGATGAATGGCAGCGGCCGAATTGCCCATAGAATTTGGCTGAAGAATCCTTGTCCAGCAGTGCGGCAAGCTTGCGGTACATATTTTCTTCTCGCCAAGTGTAATAGAATGCGCTGTTTCTGTACTGATTCCATTGACGATATTCGCGAAGATTGTTAATTCCGGATTGCACCTCTGTATAACGATTTCCCAGCCATTTCTTGAGTTCCGAATCCAGGCTGTCGAAATGCGTCACTACCAAATCTAAACTTGCATCAATATAAAATGGAGGGGTTTCTGTTCTATAACGGTCATACTCCATTTGGCCTATATGCTTTAACCAGCCCGCAGTCTGGTGAACGGTATGAACGGCAGCATATAAACTTTCAGGCACATCTTTTTTAGGCAATAAATCGGAAAGACGCATTACAGCAATGTCATTGAACCTCTCCACATCAATTCCATGTATTTGGATTCGCTTATCTGAAGGAAGACTAAGATTCCATTCTCTGATATTATTCAGAATCTTCATATGATCCTCAGACGTAGTTGCGTGCAAATACGGCCTATCCAATGTGTCATTTTCATTTACATATCGATTTGCATACCATCCCCGGGCTTCCCCTAATTCCAGCAATAGGTTTCTCACCCCTGCTTTTTTAT
>RGEC01000015.1 GCA_009918425.1 Bacteroidota bacterium | reverse complement strand
GCCTTTGCGGGCTTTTACTTCCTGTATGTTGCTCACCACTTTCTCATAATGTGCACTGTTGGTGGCAATCACCACTACGGGCATGTTTTCATCAATCAGGGCAATGGGACCGTGCTTCATTTCGGCGGCAGGGTAACCTTCGGCATGGATATAGCTTATTTCTTTCAGTTTCAATGCACCTTCCAGGGCAACCGGGAAATTATAGCCGCGACCCAGATACAGGAAATTCTGGGCATCTTTATACATTTCACTCAGTTTCACAATTTCATCATTGAGTTTCAGGGCTTTCTCTACCTTGGCAGGAATACTCTCCAGCTCGTACATAAGCGCTCTGAGTTGTTCGCCGGTGAGTGCACCGCGCAATTTGCCCATGGCCATGGCAATGAGAGCAAGTACCGTTACCTGTGCGGTGAATGCCTTGGTGCTGGCTACCCCAATTTCAGGTCCCGCATGCGTGTAAGCGCCGGCGTGGCTCATGCGGGGAATGCTGCTGCCCACTACGTTGCAGACACCAAACACCGTGGCGCCTTTGTTTTTAGCCAACTCCATGGCGGCCAGGGTATCGGCTGTTTCACCACTCTGGGAAATGGCCAGAATCAGGTCATCGCCATAAATAACAGGGTTGCGGTAGCGGAATTCGCTGGCGTATTCCACTTCCACTGGGATACGGGCAAATTCCTCAAACAGGTATTCAGCCACCAGTCCGGCGTGCCAGCTGGTGCCGCAGCCAATCAGAATCAGACGGTTGATGTTTTTGAGTTTTTCCTCATAATCGCGGATGCTGCGCATGATTATTTCAGCGCTCATGGGGTCTATACGGCCCCTGAAACTATCCAGAATGCTTTTGGGTTGTTCGTATATCTCCTTGAGCATGAAATGCGGATATCCGCCTTTCTCCAGCTGCTCCAGGTTCATTTCCAGCTCATGGATATAGGGTGTCTGTATTTCGTTGTTGATGGTGGTTATGGTCAGTTCATCGTTCTCAACTACGGCAATTTCACCATCATTCATGTAAATAACCTGCCGGGTATATTCCACAATAGGCGTGGCATCCGAGGCCATGAAAAACTCGCCGTGTTCCTTGCCAATTCCCACCACCAGCGGACTTCCCTTGCGTGCTGCAATAAGATGTTCGGGGTGGTTTTTGCTGAGAATGACGATGGCATAGGCACCCACAACCTGTTTCAAAGCTACGCGGACAGCTTCATGCAGATTCAGTCCTGCGTTTTGCATGATATCCTCAATCAGGTGAATGAGTACCTCTGTATCGGTATCGCTGCTGAAGGTGTGACCACGGCGAATTAGACCTTCCTTAATGGTGGCGTAGTTTTCAATTATACCATTGTGAATTACGGCCAGATCCCCGCTTTGGCTTAGGTGGGGATGGGCATTCACATCGTTGGGAACGCCGTGAGTGGCCCAGCGGGTGTGCCCCATGCCTGTACTGCCTTTTGTGTATTCGCCGGCTGCCGCTTTTTCCAGATCGGCTACTTTGCCTTTTTGTTTGAAAACGCGCAAATCGCCGTTTAGCAGTGCTACACCGGCACTGTCGTATCCGCGGTATTCAAGGCGTTTGAGCCCTTTGATAATAATAGGATAGGCCTCGCGATGGCCAATGTAAGCAACAATTCCGCACATAAGTGAAATGCAAATTTATACAAGGTATACCACAATCGGGGCACTCTCCCCCAAGGTGTATAGGAATAAATACAGGAATTACCTGCTTACCCCCACAGCTGCGGGCGGCCAAATCGGGGATAAATGAAGTTTTTGGGTAATCAAAATCTAATTACTGACAGCCTCTTTGGTTACTTTTTGGGCGCCAAAAAGTGCCGGTAGATGAATAAAGACAGGGATTGCCGGGTTTTTCATATCCTTAGATGTTTTTATTTCAGTTTGAAGGCCTTTTTCACAGCGTCTACTGCATTGAGTTCCTCCCAGGGGAATAACTTAACCTTCACGGTTTTTTCGTTGTCTTTGCCTTTGTTGTAGGTTTTGGTAACTACCTCGGTTTTACGTCCCATGTGGCCATACGCCGCGGTTTCCAGATAAATGGGTGTGCGCAGGCTGAAGCGGGTTTCAATGTTGTAGGGCCTCAGGCTGAATTCTTTCATTTTGAGGATGGTGGCAGCAATCTCGCCGTCGGTCATTTTAACCTTAGAGGTACCATAGGTATCAACAAATAAACCCACAGGATCGGCCACACCGATGGCGTAGGAAACCTGAACCAGAATCTGGTCGCAAACACCTGCCGCTACAAGGTTTTTTGCAATGTGGCGTGTTGCATAGGCTGCTGAACGGTCAACCTTGCTGGGATCTTTTCCGCTGAAGGCACCGCCACCGTGAGCACCCTTACCGCCATAAGTATCTACAATGATTTTACGGCCTGTGAGACCTGTATCACCGTGGGGGCCGCCGATTACGAACTTACCGGTTGGGTTAACATGGTATTTAATGTCTTTGCCAAACAGTGACTGAACACGCTTGGGAAGACGTTTGATTACGCGGGGAACGAGGATATTGCGTACATCGGCGTCGATGGCTTTCAGCATTTCATCGTCAGCCTTTTTAACATCGGCTGCTTTGTTTGATTTGGGCTTAATCCAGTCGTCGTGCTGGGTTGAAAGCACGATGGTGTCGATGCGCAGGGGTTTGTGGTCATCGCTGTATTCAATGGTAACCTGGCTTTTGGCATCGGGTCGCAGGTATTTAATTTTCTTGCCTTCGCGACGCAGATTGGACAGTTCTTCCAGCAGCAAATGCGCGATGTGAATGGCCAATGGCATGTATTCATCGGTTTCCTTGCAGGGGCACTGAGAATACCGCAGCTATTGGCATCGAACATGTACTCACTTTTGGTATATCCAATTTTCGTAATCGCTTCGCGAGCAATCTGCTGCACATCCAGTACCGCCTTGGATTTAACCTCACCGGCCAGTACAACCTGACCTGTGGTTACCAGGGTTTCGCAGGCTACTTTGCTGTCGGCATCATAGGCAAGAAAGTTATCGATAAGCGCATCTGATATCTGATCGGCAACCTTATCGGGATGGCCTTCTGACACAGATTCTGAAGTAAAAAAATACGGCATATTTCTTGGTTAAAAATTACCGCAAATATAAGCATGCGGCGTTATTCCTTGTAAGGATTTTTGGGGAGTGCAAAATCGGCCCAGAGTAACTTGTGATCACCGGGTATTTCTGCAGAGCTGTTATAGCTTTTAAAGGAAATGGAAGGGGATGCCAACAGGTAATCAATCCGGAAACTGGGGAAAGGCCCAAGGTATGTTCGTTCCAGGCCGGTACCGGTTTCGCAAAATGCATCCTTCAGCCCGGCACAAACGGTATGGTAGGCGTAACTCAGTGGAACGTCATTAAAGTCGCCACATACCAGCAAGTTTTTCACTATGCTTGTTTTGATATGTTGAGCAAGGGCATCAGATTGTTCTGCCCGTTTTCCATATGCATCGCGCATGCGCTGCAAAAGGCCTTTACCCTGTTCAAGGTTGGAAACTTTTTCTTTATCCTCGCCATTCACAAAATCATAATCGGTTTTGCGAAAACGAATGGACTGCAAATGCACATTATATATCCTAACGGTTTCGTCACCAATCTGAATATCTGCGTAGGCTGCCATATTGCCTGTTGTGCCGGTAAATTCTACGCGTCCTTTTCCCAGGATGGGGTAGCGGCTCAGAATAATCATGCCATAATTGCGTTCCGGGATTAGTCTGAACAGCTGCATGTATTTGAAGCCTGTTTTTTCTTTGAGCTGTGCAGCCATTTTATCAATATTCCGACGGGCATAAACTTCCTGCAGGCAGATAATATCTGCATTCTTTGAATTTAATACATTGGCTACAGTATCAAAAAACCAACGGTTTTGAAATGCCCCGAAAAGCTGAGTATTCACACTGCAAATCTTTATTGTGGCTGGCTCTGTTGACTTTGTGCTTCCTGAAAATTGTAAATATTTTCCTGTTTGAAAAAAACACAATATCGCTATACCCAATGGGAAAATCAGTTTCATGCGAAGCTGAATCCACCAATAAATTAGCCATAGCAGATTCACAAGAAAAAGAATCGGGAAGGCGAGGCCCAGCAACTGAATCCAGGATGAGTATGAAGGATGTATGTAGGGGGCCAGCATTGACAAAATCAACATCAGACCGGTAATCAGCGTAGCCGGAAACACAATCAGATTCAATATGCGCAATACCATTTTCATTCGCCTGCCTTGAATAATTTATCTTTTTCCTGGGCGGTCAGACTATCATAACCTGTAGCATTGATTTTATCCAGAATACGGTCTATTTCTTCCTGTGAAACACCGGCCTTTTTTGAGTTGTGTGTTTTGTCTGTATTGATACTCACCTTTGCACTGCGCAAGGGTTTTGATTTTTTGGTAGAAAACAAATTGCGCAGAAAATCACTAAACGCATCCACGCCCGGAATCGTCCAGGTTCCTTTGGTATGCATCATGTATAGCAGGCCAAGTAAAGCACCCCCAAGGTGGCAGATATAGCCACCCTGGTTTATGGGGCCCGATGCACCCAAAAGATCCAGTACCACCCGAAAAACGGCAATCCAAACCAATTCAATGGGAAGTATTCCGAACAGAAGTATTCTGTAGGCGGGGAACATAACAGCGGTGCCTACAATTACCGCAGTAACGCCGCCTGATGCGCCCACCATGCGCGCCATTTCACCACCAATCCCAAAAAGGTTGTTCAGCAACATAAACAAAAGAGCCCCTGCGATTCCGCCACCGATAAACAGTCGCCATATATGTTTTTTGCCTGTCATATCTTCCAGAATGCTACCGATAAAAAACAACCAGAGCATGTTGGTGAAAAGGTGGAAAAAACCATCGTGCAGGAAAATGTAGGTAAAGACTGACCAAGGCTGTAAGACAAAGAAATGCAGGTGGGGCATGAACATCAATGCGCCGACTGCCGCAGGCAGGAAAAGTCCCAGTAAAGCCGTGAAAATCCAAACCCCTGCACAAATAAGTACAAGGTTTATTACCGCCGGGTTGCGGCGGTTAAATGGATTTAGGTCTGCACCGAGAAATGTCATTGCCATATTAACGCCAATTGCCGCGAATCCATTTTCTAAACCATAATTTCACGGTTAAAAAACCTGCAAGGGCGCCTCCCAGGTGGGCAAAATGGGCAAAAGGATCGCTTTCCAAATTGGTGAATCCAAAAATTAAATCGATGCCAAGGATTATGGGAACAAGGTATTTGGCCTTTATGGGATAGGGAATAAATAGAAACACCATTTCCTCATTGGGATAGAAAAAGGCAAATGCTGCCATGATACCATAAATGGCACCGCTGGCACCCAGCATGGGTCCATAACCGACACTTTTACTTCCGGCCTGAATTCCAAAAGATATATCGTGAGCAAAGCCTTCATGATTCGGAAACAGGCTTCCGGTAATTTGGTACACTTCATATCCGATGCTGATATAATGCAGCAAAACAGCACCCAGTCCACTGATAAAGTAGAGCATGAGAAAACGCCGCGTTCCCAGTTTGTATTCTATGATGCCTCCGAAAGAAACAAGGGCAATGACATTGAATAGAAAATGGGTAAAACCGCCATGGGCAAACATGTGGGTAATGAGCTGCCATGGTTTAAACAGGTCGCTGTCGGGGTAAAAAAGGTATAAATGAATGGGATTAATACCTGCATTGGGCAGGGCAATCTGGGCCATACCCATCAAGGCTATCAGAATGATGAGATTGCGAAGTCCGGGTGGAATATGTTGCAGCATCAGCGTTTTTGTTTGCGAAACAACTCAAAAACTAATTCGTCTCCAAATTTAATCCAAACAGGTTTTGCATCGGGTGACCACTGATTTTCCTGTACTGTGAATAATCGAACAATCAGTTGTTCTGCCTCTTGTGCATTCATGGGAGAATCAGCAGAAACTGCGGCCTGACGCGCCATAGAGAGGGCCAGGCTTTCGTGTCGGTTTAATTTCAAATCGCCCTGGGTCTGCAAATAATCTTCCAGTAAAGCTTCCAGAGCTCGGCTTTCGCTTCCGCGTTCCAGTTCTGCCGGAATTCCGCTGATCATCAGGGTATTGCCGCCGAAGTGGCTCACATCAAAGCCCAGCGATTTAAAATCATCCATCAGTTCCAGGGCCGTATGCAGCCATGCCTGATTGAGTTCAATGGTAATAGGGAAGAGTAATTGCTGGCAATGCCCGGACTGTTGACGCAGTCCTCTCAGAAATCCTTCATAAAGCACTTTAACGTGCGCAGCCCTTTTGTCAACCAAAATCAGTGCCCCGTTGATTTTGGCTGCCAAATACCCTGAAGGCAATGAGAAAACGGATTCTACTTTCCATTCTGATGATACCGGCAACAGACTTTCCTCCTCAGGTATGCCTTTGCTGCCGGTGGTTATGCTGCCGGTCTGGTCAATCGGACCTAAGATTTTCTGCCAGTCTTGGTTCTGTGGCCTTGAATATCCTTCTTCAAATGGATTGTATCTTGTTTGACTCTGGGGCTGTTTAAAATCCTGAAAACTTTCTTGGCTGCGGTGAATTGGCGTAGATGAACTGAGAAAATCTTCCAGTCCGCCCATACCGCCAAAAATATCCAGATCGGGCTGAACCACAAATTGGCCCAGCACTTTTCTCACCGCGGCTTTGAGGATGTTATAGATGTGTTTCTCATCTTCAAATTTTACCTCGGTTTTGGTGGGATGCACATTTACATCCACTTTCGCGGGATCTAAGTGAATGAAGAGGCAAAATAGCGGGTAACTGCCTTCTTCAGTAAGCCCTTCGTAAGCAGCCTGAATGGCATGCTGAAAATAAGGGCTTCGGATAAATCTGCCATTTACGTACAGATATTGTTCGCCGCGGGTTCTGCGCACAGAAGCAGGAGCACCAACATAGCCGGTTATTTGCACCAGTTCGGTATCTTCATTTAACGACAGCAAATCATCGGTTTTTTTGCCGGAAAGTACATCGGCAATGCGTTGTTTTAAGGTGCCGGGCTTTAGGTCGTAAACTTCCGAACCCTGATTGTACATGCTGAATGCAATCTGTGGGTGGGCGAGAGCCTGTCGCTGAAATTCTTCAAGGATGTGGCGGGTTTCTACCGAGATGGATTTAAGAAAATTCCGCCTTGCCGGGATGTTGTAAAACAAGTTGCGCACGGCAATAGAGGTGCCCACCGGGGCTGAGGTCAGGGACTGTTCCAGTACTGTGCTGCCTTCAATGCGGATAAAGATGGCAGCATCGTCCTGCTCACGACGTGTTTTCATTTCCACCTGCGCCACGGCAGCAATACTGGCAAGGGCTTCTCCCCGAAAACCGTAAGTATTCAGCGAAAATAAATCCTGTGCCTTGCTGATTTTGCTGGTGGCGTGTCTTTCCCAGCACATGCGGGCATCGGTTTCGCTCATGCCGCGGCCGTTATCTATCACCTGAATAAGGGTGGATCCTCCGTCTTTGATAAGCAGTCGAATATCCGTAGCTCCTGCATCCAGACAATTTTCCAGCAGCTCCTTTACCGCACTGGCAGGGCGTTGCACAACCTCACCTGCGGCAATCTGGTTGGCTACTGAATCCGGTAAAAGCTTGATTACGTCTGACAAGAACTTCAAATATACTATCCGCTTTCCGTTCTCTTATCACATCTTGTTAACCGCCACCTGTGGATTATTTTCTGAAAACCGCTGCACACCACCCCTCGAGATTAGTTTCTGCAATGTAGACTGCTCCCTGTCCTGAAAAATACTGCCTGAGAATCGGGAGGTCCTGGGTATAAAAACCTGAAACAAACAGCAGTCCTTCGTTTTTAAGTACCCGCAGATATGATTTGCCATCGGTCATCAGTACGTTTAGGTGTATATTGGCCAATACGGCATCAAAACATCCGTCGCTCATGGGTTTCAGCAAATCAGCATCTCCAAATTCGGCGGTGAATTTACTGCAACCATTAGCTTTTGCATTGTCTGTAGCGTTTTCAGCTGCCCAGGATTCATTGTCTATACCCAAAACATCAGAGGCGCCCATTTTTTCAGCAAATATGCCCAGCACGCCCGTTCCGCAGCCCATATCAAGCACATGGCTATTTTTAAATTTGGCTTTTTGCTGCAGCATCAGGGAAATCATCATCTGCGTGGTGCGGTGGTGGCCGGTACCAAAACTCATTCGGGGCTCTATCGTTATGCAGTAGGGGATTTCAGACCCTTTGGGATGAAAAGGTGCGCGGATATGTACAGTCTCATCTACGGTAATGGGATCAAAAAACTGTTTTTCCCACTCGGCATTCCAGTTTTGTTTTTCAATAAGTTCCGTTTCGAACGGCTTATTGCAGAAAGGTTTGAGCGTTTCCTCAATATCCACAAGCAATTCAGCGGTAATATCTTCTGCTTTGGCAAAAGCAATTACAGCGTCTTCATCAGTTTCAAATGTATCAAAAGGGTATTCACCCAGCAGGGCCAGTATAATTTCTGTATTTTGCTGCTGCGGTTCGGCTGCAAAGGCCTTTAACCTGAGAAATTTCTCTTCGTTCATATTATTCGGATTTATTGCAGGTTGTCAGACAATGCGATTTTTAATGTGTCAGGGATTGTCTTTTGACTTTTTTCAGAAAGTGTATTGATTTTCTCTTTCTTGAGGTTTTTGCGGTGCAGCATGTTGATGAAACCCACGCCGGCAAAGCGTTTATAAATAGCATATTTACCTTGCAAAGGTATGAAAATAAGGGTGCAATGTAATTTTCATCACAACCAATTACAGGTTGGTTTGTTAATTTCGTTACATGAGAATAATGTTGTTGCTCGTGGGTGCTGTCCTAATATCCTGCATGAAGAATTCAAATAAATATACCGTAAACAACCTCGATATAAAGCGCTATGCCGGTACATGGTACGAGATTGCCCGTTTTCCGCATCGTTTCGAGCGTGATTTACAGAAAGTGACCGCCACCTACACTTTGCTGGAAAAGGGTGGCATTAAGGTTACCAATCGCGGACAAAACCCAAAAGGGAATTGGAAAGAGGTAAATGGTAAAGCATTTGTGCCGTACACTTCTCAGTCGGGTAAACTGAAAGTGCAGTTTTTCTGGCCATTCAGGGCTCCATATTGGGTGCATCGCATTGATCCGGAATATCGCTATGCGTTGGTTGGCGGCCCCGGTAATGATTATTTATGGGTATTGTGCCGTGAGAAATCCATGCCGGAAGAAATGTATCAGGATTATTTGAAAACTGCTCGGGAGCTGGGCTATGATATTGCCCGTCTGGAAAAAGTGCAACAGGAGTAATCGCCTTACAGTAGAATGTCTTTACCGGATATCTGTGCTAAAGACAAGAGAATTTTGATGAGAAATGATGGGTTTATGGCATCAACAATCAAAAAAGGGTAGGTGAAAACTCCGGATAGGTATATGGTTGCTGTATTTCGGGGATGTTGCGGTTTTCACGCACACGACTTGCCATTGGCGAAATGGTGTGGGCCTTCAAAAGCTTGTCATCACAGGGTTTTACCAGTTCCAACGCTTGGTCATCGGCTCCGAAAACCCACTTCTGCCACTCATCCGGTTCCAGAATCAGGGGTTGCCGTTTTTTTGTGTTGTGAATTTCGGTAAGCAACGCTCCTGATGGGCAGGTCACCACTGCAAACGTGCCCAGGGTTTCCCCGGTTTCATGGTTTACCCACCGGGAAGCAATGCCTGCCACCAGAAAGAAATCCTCACCGGCAGGAAATATGTAATAGGGATATTTCTTTTTGTTGTATTCGCGCCATTCATAAAATCCTGCCATGGGAATGAGGATGCGGTGGCTTTCGAAGGCATGGTGAAACATGGGTTTTTCATGCAAGGTTTCGCCTTTGGCGTTAAGACCGTATTCACGCAGTTCCATTGCTTTTTCGGCAGTTTTTACCCATTCCGGAATCAATCCCCACTGCATGTTTTCCGGGTGTAATTCTGTATTGGCTGCAATCACAGGCATAATGGGGTAAGAGAATGCCGAAATAAAATAGCCGGGATCCGGCACACTGATGGCTTCTGTCAGGTTCAGTCGGCTTTGCAGCGCCTCTGCTTTGAAATTGACGGAGTAGGAGAAACACATAGGGTTGCTGGCTGTAGGATCTAACACTGCATTGTGCGCAATTGTTAATTCTGTGGGCTTTTTTGGATTGTCAAAGCTACAAAATCCCCGACATTTGCAGTGCATGAAAATTGCCCTTATTCGCGAACAAAAATCACCTGCCGACGTGCGGGTGGCCTTAACTCCCGTGCAATGCGCAGCTTTGATGAATCGATTTCCGCAGGTAAAAGTGGTGGCGCAGGCCTCACCTGAGCGCTGTTTTTCTGATGAGGAATATGAAAGTGCCGGAATCGTCGTGCAGGATGATGTTTCGGATTGTGATGTGATGCTCGGCATTAAAGAAGTACCCATAGATTATCTGATTCCCGGAAAAACCTATTTTTTCTTCTCCCATACCATTAAAAAACAGCCCTACAATCAGAAAATGCTGCAGGATATTATCCGAAAGAAGATTCGGCTTGTGGATTATGAAACCCTGAAATGGGAGAATGGGCAGCGGGTGCTGGGGTTTGGGCGTTTTGCGGGAATTGTGGGTGCCTATAACGGCCTGCTCACCTGGGGTAAAAAAACAGGTATATTTAGTCTGAAACCCGCCTGGCAGTGCGAAGATTACCGCGAATTGCTACATCAGGCCGGCAGCGTAGATATCGGGAATATTAAAATTGTGCTCACTGGTGGAGGCCGCGTGGCTAACGGATCTCTGGATTTTCTGCGAAATCTGCGCATTCGCGAGGTAACACCCTATCAGTTCATTCACCGCAATTACGATGAGCCCGTATTTGTGCACCTGAATAGCCCTGAGATATACAGACACAAAGACGGAAAACCTTGGGACACCCAGCATTTTTATGCCAATCATAATGAATATGAGAGCAGTTTCCGTGATTTTTTACCTTACACGGATTTGTTGATGAATGGCATTTTCTGGACTGCCGATTTACCGCCGCTGTTTACCAAAGAAGATACATCCGGATCTGATTTTCGTATGAAAGTTATCGCCGATATCAGTTGCGATGTGGAAGGCAGTGTTCCCATCACCTGGAAAGCTACCACCATACAGGATCCTGTTATTGGGTGGAGCCGCAGTGAGCAAAAGCCCTGCGAGCCCTGGACAGAAGACAGTATTGATATTATGGCGGTGAGCAATTTGCCCAACGAACTTCCCTGCGATGCAAGCGAAGAGTTTGGCGAACATATGTTGCAGTATGTGTTTCCGGAGTTGTTGTCCAAAAACAGCCGAATGATACAGGGTGCTACCATTGCTGAGGCGGGTGGGCTCACTGCTCCCTATGCCTATTTGCAGGCCTATGTGAACGGTTAGGCCACCGACAAAATTTGAAATACGGTTCCGTTCAGTTCGAACGAATTCCCGACTTTTTTGCCCAGCATTACTTTACCTGCCGGAGATTGCGGTGAAATGACCATGATTTCTTGGTTTTGTATAACAATTTTACCCAAGGGAGCAGCCATATAAAAGAAACCTTTGTCGGTTTCTATGAGTGCTCCTAAACCAATAACAGTAAGCTTCAGGGAAGACTGAATGCGATTAAAAATACCCAGCGATTGTTGCAGCATGCCCATCTGTCGGCTGATTTTTTCCAATTCCTGTTGTGCCATTTCCCTCGCCGTTTCATATTTGTCGCCCATGCTGCTTTTGGTGTCGGCCGCAACCGATTCGTGCAGTGCAGCCATGGCCTCGCGTGCATTTTGCAGTCGGTTTGTCAGTTCCTGCAAACAGTATTCGTGGATTTGGGTTTTAGTGAGGGACATGGTTAACGGCAAAGATACAGCCATTTGGTTTTTGCGTTTTCTGCAAATTCCGAGCAGTTATTTTACGGAATATTGCAAAAAGAACTCCTTTTGGCATCAAAAAACGCAAAAAGGACCTACCAAAGATGCGCATCCTCTTTATCGGTTGTAATAATTGCTTTAGCCTTCTTTTTCACATGACGAAAATCGTAACGGGTCGGCCTTTGCACACATTTATTTTGTGTTCATATGCTCAATTATACCGCATTACTTATCCCTGTGTTTTTGCTCATGGTAGCGGTAGAGTGGCGTTTCAGTATAAAAAGAAAAGATAACCGTTATCAGACGGGAAATACAATTATCAATATGGCTATTGGAGCCTGCGATCAGTTTGGTTCTTTATTTTATTTTGGTGCGCTTTACGTCTGCCTGCAGTTTTCATATAATCATTTCCGGTTGTTTACCATACCCATAAACTGGCAACAGTGGGTGTATGCCTTTTTTGCCATAGATTTTCTGTCCTACTGGTACCATCGTTTTTCGCATCGCATCAATATTTTGTGGGCCGGTCACATCACCCACCATTCCTCCGAGTTGTTTAATTTTTCCAACGGATTCCGCACCTCATTATTTCAGGGTATCAACCGTATTGCCTTCTGGATGCTATTGCCGGTATTCGGTTTTGATCCTTTATTGCTACTGATTTCGCTAAAAGTATCTGGCCTTTGGGATTTTCTGGTGCATACTACCTATGTGCCCAAGCTGGGTTGGCTGGAACACATATTGGTTACGCCTTCTCATCACCGTGTGCACCATGGCAAAAACGATATTTACATAGATAAAAATTATGGATCGGTTTTGATTGTCTGGGATAAAATGTTTGGTACATTTCAGGAAGAAACCGAAGCAGTACAATACGGGGTAAAAGCGAATTACACCGACAATAATCCCGTCAATGCCATCACATATCACTATCGATATTTATGGAATGGCATTAAAAGCACCAATGGAATTATCAATAAAATTAAATTGTTGATTATGCCTCCGGAATGGAAACCTAGGCAGCAAGATGATTTTTCACCGCATGCAGTTTGGATTGCCAATGCATCAAATTCCTATCAGCGCTATTATGCAATGTGGCAATTGCTCTGCTGCGTGCCGGGTTTTGTGGCTATATTGTTTTATAAGGATATTTTATCACCCATTGCGCTTTGGTATTGCATGGCGTTGTGCATTACTGCAATAACCCAAACAGCCCTTGTTTTTAAAGATAATACCTACCGGCATTTTAATATCTGGGAAACTTTGCGAGTGTTGTTTTTTTTAGTGTTTTTACCCATGTCTGATTTGAATCAAATGTTTATTTTATTTTTGCTTATATTATATTTAATATTATCACTTTTATATCTGCTTTGCATGGAATACGTTGTTGAGAAATACTTCATAAAGAAATATATAAACCATGAAAAAAACTAATCTTTATCTTGCTTTTGCAATTCTGCTTAGCATACTATTCAGCTCATGCGGGGTAGAGAAAAGCATTGCTTACGATCGGTTTGGAGGCGGATTTAGTGACAATAAATCGATTTATTCAAATTCTGTTGAAATAGCGGAAAAAGCACCGCAAATGAGAATGGAAAATTCTACCGAAAGAATAAATAAACCGGTATTGGATGAATTGCAAACCATAGAAAAGATACAAGAGAAAAAAGAACAAATTTGTAATACCCCTGCTTCTAAAAAGCTTAACAATATATTTACACCTCTTGATAATAATGAGAAGCGTAAAAACTATAAATCTGAATTGGTAAACGATAATCCCAAAATCTTAAAACAGTCCGGAAGGTTGTTTTTAGTTAGTGACACGGTAATGGCGCTGGGCGGACTTATCATTATGTTTAGTCCTGTTTCACTGCTGAATTTAGGTCTCCTTATTGTCAGCCTCGGATTTATAATGCTATGCCTGGCCTTTGTTATGGCATTGACCGGCTGGCTTCAAAAGTTGCAGAAAAACCAATCAACCCGAAAAATAACCTTCGGTCATGTATTGCTGGGACTAATTTTACTTGCACTTGTAATTCTGTTAATTGTTCTTTCCGGCAGCAGTGGTGGCATGTTTAGTCCTTTCTGATTATGGATGTCTTTAAAAATAATTTTTATAAATCACACTAGCTAAAAAGATAACGCATGTTCATTTAACCTTTCCAAAATAGAATTAGGCACACTTTTTGCTCATATGGCGCTGAACAATTATGGCAACCAACCGCACTTTTACCATGATCAAGCCTGATGCCGTTGCCAACGGACATGCGGGTAAAATTATTGATCACATCACACAGGCCGGATTTAAAATCGTAGCCCTGAAGTACACACGCCTCAGCACAGAAATGGCCGGCAATTTCTATGGCATTCACCGCGAGCGTTCTTTCTTTGGCGAACTGGTAAGTTTTATGACCAGTGGTCCTATCTACGCCGCTATTCTTGAAAAGGACAACGCTGTAGAGGATTTCCGCAAACTCATTGGTGCTACCGACCCCCAGAAGGCAGAGCCCGGAACCATTCGTAATCTCTACGCCAAAAGCATTGATGCCAATGCTATCCATGGCAGCGACAGCGACGAAAACGCTGAAATCGAAGGCAACTTCTTTTTCTCGCAGTTCGAGAGGTTCTAAAAAAAGTAAATATCAAACAAAAAAGCCCGCATTGGCGGGCTTTTTGTTATCTGCTGATCAGTAATTTGGACCAGGCACTCATACCTGTATCGCCCTCAAATTGCAACATATACATACCAGGCAATAAATGGCCAATATTCCATTTCCCGTTTTCTGCCTGCAGCATGCCACAGTTTCTGCCCTGGGCATCAAATACTGACACAGTTTTCCAGTTATCCAGTTTGTTCAGCACCATAAATTGATGCGATGCCGGATTTGGATACAACAACACATCTCCACTGTTCAACTTATTTACAGATGCCAGTTTAGTAAATTTTTCGGTAGTATAGTTGCCAACGAGCAAATCATTTCCCATTTGATTCTTGTAATTAACACCCTCAATCCATCTCTCAGAATCAGCCAATCCACTGAAAAAAGTATTATGCACCAGGTAATTTGTGCGATGTAAATTAATTGCACTGAAATAGTAATCCGGAATACTTACTTTATTCAAATAGTTGAAATTACTATCATAATAAATTAAACCCGTGAAATAAGGAACCCAGTCATCCTTTGGCACACTTAAAACACCGCCTGTAGAATCACCACCTCTGCATGCTACTATTAGTTTAATAAATCTTGAATCTGTAAAAACCTTCACTCCGTTATTGGAACCTCCCTGGACTTCAGTTGGCCCTTTAAAGCGTACTATTGCCCCTCCATCCAAATTGATCTCAATAAACAGGGGGTAACTACCTCCGCGGAATTTAACATTAATGTTATAGCCCAGAAATTGACCAGATTTATAATAATCAGGACACCAAATTATTTTACCATTCTTCAGAAGAACCATTTTACTCGGGTCTCCTGAATACGACATTGTATCAAGTCGGTGCATCCATTTCAGTTGTCCATTATTATTCAAACAAGCAATAAACTGATCACTGCTATTTCCACCTGGTCTGGAATTCGAGTCCAGCGCCCGTATCTGCCAACCATTACCTATAAACGGACGATTTATTGACGCATATCCGGTAAATACAATATTTGAATCGGTAGCTCCTATTTCATAGTAGCTATAAAATGTTTGAGATTGCCCCAAGTGAATTTCTCGTGTTAATCTTCCGGCAGTATCTACTTCCAAAATCCAGAATCCAGGTACATATATTTTCCCGTTCATTGTATCCAATGCTCTAACCAAACTTTTGAGCAACAGTTTGCCGCCCAATGATACTGATGGCTTATATTGTATCTCGCCCGGAAGAGGAGTGATGAATTTTACCACACCTTGCTTATCTATTCCAAAAACACCACTGCCAATCACTGAATCAGGCCCAACTCTCCAAACATCATTAGAAGAAGCTGCAACACAGTAGGTATTCCCTACCAGCATTGGAGCCACTTGCGGAATCCAATTACCTTTACCTCTTATGGTTTTTTTCCATTTTGATCTGCCGAAACTATCATTTCTGATAATTACAGCCAGGTCATCCGCAGCTTTCTCATATTCAACTCCATCTATCCTTAATTTCTGGGAAATGCGTTGAACCAATAACATCCCCTTTTCATCATCAGGTAAAGCTAGGGCAGTCGAGGCTTTATCCTGATTTACTTGAAACTGCCATCGGGATACAAAGCTCTGTGCGATTGAATCAGAAAAAAATGCAACAAATCCAATAAAAACGTATATTCTTAACATCCAGAAGGTTTTTTCAAGGTTATGGTCTTTGTTGTATAGTCAATATCTATTTCGGCACATCCACAAACGTTCCCGCATGGAGGTGTCGCACCCGGACAACAAATTGAATCTCCGTGATTATATGAAACTCCGTTGATTGAAATTGAAACATTTGAACATGCACAAAGCGCCGAATTGGCATTTACCACTTTGGATGAAAATTGGTCCGTGCCAGCACAACCACAATCGGATGGCACATTACAGAAACTTGTAATCTGGGATGTTTGACCACAGCCTGAGATAAAAACAGGTCCACTTGGACAATCTAACCCCCAGTTTATTGTCCAGGAACATTGTGCAGATGCCTTGTTCCCAAAGAACAATGCCACCAGGAAAATGAGTGTAATTAGTTTCTTCATAAAGCGAATATAAGAATCTGTTATTATAATTCCAATTGCATAAAGCAGATCAATAAAAATCGACACCAACGCCATACACGGCAGCGACAGCGACGAAAATGCTGAAATCGAAGGCAGCTTCTTTTTCTCGCAGTTCGAGAGATTTTAAAAAACCCTAACAACTATCAAGAAATGCCCGCTAACTTTGGTGGGCATTTTTTATGAACGCATCTTCAAAAAATCCCCGCAATGGTGGCCTTGATGTAGCTTACCTGGAAGGTCCTCATGGCCGTTTTTATGAACTCGGTTTTCTGTTCCGTGTTTTTGTGGAATTCCTGAAGGCCTACCGCCGTCTGCACTTTATTGGTCCTTGCATCACGGTTTTTGGCTCAGCACGTTTTGGTGAAGACCATGAATATTACCAACTGGCGCAAAAAACATCGGCACGTATTGGGCAGATGGGCTTTGGTATTATGACCGGTGGTGGTCCCGGTATTATGGAGGCCGCCAACCGCGGTGCTAAGGAAACAGGGGCGTACAGCATAGGGGTGAATATTAAGCTGCCTTTCGAACAAAAACCCAATCCATACCTGGATCGCTGGGTCGAAATTCGCTATTTCTTTGTTCGGAAGGTGATGCTGTTTAAGTATTCTTTCGGCTTTGTGATATTGCCCGGGGGTTTTGGTACCATTGATGAAATGTATGAAGCACTCACCCTTATTCAAACCAAGAAAATGCCCTGGTTTCCTGTGGTACTCATGGGTAAGGAATACTGGCAAAATAACCTCGACCAGATAGCGCTGATGCATAAAATGAAAACCATATCACCCGAAGACGACGATATGCTTTGCATTACAGACGATCCCGAGGAAGCTGCACGCTTTATTGAAGAGAAGGTAAAGCCTTTCGCCACCCGCCGTGAGAGGTACAAGCCGCTGTGGTGGCTGGGTGAGAAGTAACTTGTTTTTTCTTTTTATAGTTTTTTAAGCACAGCTCATGTCTTCCTGAACAGCTCATGTCATCCTGAGCTTGTCTTGTTGTTCTAAACTTCTTATGTCACCCTGAGCCTCTCATGTCATCCTGAGCTTGTCATGTCATCCTGAGCTTGTCATGTCATCCTGAGCTTGTCATGTCATCCTGAGCTTGTCATGTCATCCTGAGCTTGTCGAAGGATGACAGCCTTTTCAGGCACCCAAAACCTTTACCAGCGCCTAACGATATTAAATCCCAGCCGTAGATCGCCTTTGCCAAAACTGCCATTATCGCCCGTCATGTAGCGAAATTCTGCACAAATTCTCCGGTAAGATGGATTCGGTCGTTTATACGGTAGCGCACATTCCCCACCAGCAAAGGCACGTCGTTGGCGTCGGCGGCGGTTTCCACCAGATTGCGGTGCACCAGTGTGGGTGCCACTTGCAGCATAAACATGTGCCGTCCGAAAAAAAAGTTACGGCTTACCAGCAATTGATGCGTGTAATTAATTCTGTGTGTATTGTAGTAAGGCGTTAGTCCGGAGGTGTTTTTTTCAAACACATAGGCCATATCACTAAGCCATGTAATGGATGTTTTATATTGATTTGTTCCGTCAGGCTTTACAATGCCCCACTTAATATAACCATTGCTTGTTTTACCCATCCCACTGCGGCCTGCGCCAATCGTAATATTATGATTTAGTCCGTAATCAAGGCCGATACGGATGTTGCTTTGATCAAGACCCCAAGCACCTTCATAGCCCGAGCTCAGCAATCCGAAACGATGCTGTATACAAAACTCCAGTTGTTTTTTATCCAATGTGGGAGTTCCATGCCCGTTGATAATTCTAAAACTATTGTGTATGGTTCTGCGCAGAATTAAAGTAGCATATGTTTCTGTTTTATCTTCTTCAATAACAGTATTTGATTGTTTTACAGCACTATCGATTTGTGCTAAACCAATGTTTGAACTGAAGATTAATAAAATTATATAATTAATTATTCGGCGCACCTTTTTTAATCCAGGAATTAAGTTTAGACAAATTACAATTGCTCCATTTTGGTCCGCTGGGAGGCATCTGTTTGGTGCCGGTGTAGGGGGGAGTCCAGGATAATACGCCAAATAACTGGCCGCTATTGGCATACACCTGAATTTCAGCATGCGTAGAAAGTGAAATACCTGCAGTGGGTGATTGTGTATTGTGGCATCCCACACATTGTGCATCAATCAGCGGTTTAATGTCTTTGGCAAAACTCACATTGACGGTATCGCAGGTGGATTGTCCCGGATAAAGATCTTCATTGTTATCGTAATAACACGATGAAGTAGACAGCATAATAATTACAGCCAATAAAAAAGACTTAGTCATTGGGTGTTCCTGCATTAATCCATTTTTCAAATTGCCTGATTTGACAATCACTGAGTTTTTTACCGCCCTTAGGCATCCAGTTGGTGGGATGTGTTAAACTGTTTAATAATATCCCATTTTTCGCTGCATTGGCTACACCTGTGTGGGAAGATAATTCTACCGAACCCGATGCACTGGGGTATGTATGGCAACCCACACAATACTTATCAAT